>JAITPS010000106.1 GCA_031289325.1 Candidatus Methanovirga meridionalis | reverse complement strand
AAGATAGGACATCAAATCCTAATTTTAATTTTTGTGGAGCATTAGGTTCCACTGCAAGAATTAAGTATGATATATTTGGTAATTCAGGTTCAGTATCTATAAATGCAGGTCATAAATAAGTATATAGTGAATTAATCCATTGTTAATTTATTGATGAATGTTTGTTATAAAAATGTTGTTATAAAATATATATAAAATAAAATATTAAATAACAATGTGTAGAATGCATAAAAATTTTTATGTACACCTTTTTTTTTATTTGTATGCCAAAGAGTAAGTCAAAAGTCAATGACATAATTATTTTGTGCTTACTTTTTAAAACATAGCGATTAAAGCATAGATAAAGGAAATAATAATGATAAAATAGGCTCATAATAATTATATAGTTGACTTTTTAATAGAGGATAAAAATAATTGAGAATTGTATATAGTAATAAATATTTCCTTATTGCTGGATTAATAGTGAATTTATGTGCTACTAATCAATTATCTAATAACATAAATGATATTAGCACTGTAAATTTAACATGAATTCTTGCAAATGGAAATTGGAGAAAATATGGAGGATGATTATGAAATTCATGAAATATATATTAGGTTTTTGTTTAATAACTATATTGGTTTGTGGTAATGGTCTGGTTTGTGGTAGTAATGTTCGCATGACTGGGTTAACTTTCCCGTTCTCTACTTCCCATGGTAATCCCATAGATGACATATCCAAAAGTGGTAGTAATGTTCACATGCAGGGGTTTCCTACTTTCGTGAGCAATCCTTTTTTCCCAGGTAATCCTTTTTCACCTGGTAATCCCATAGATGACGGAAGAGATAATTGGTCTACTATTAAAAATTTAGTAGATATTAGTGATGATGGTGGTGTGATTCAATTAAATCAAAGTTGGTATTATGCTCGTTCTAATGAGAAAGATATTCTTATTAATAAAAATTTAACATTAATAGGAAACAACAATACACAGATTGATGCTCTTGCTAAGTCAAGAATTTTCACCATATCAGCAGGAAATCATTTAACTCTCATTAATCTTAATTTAAGAAATGGTAATTCTGATAATGGTGGTGAAATATACTCATCAAATAATGCTTCCATTGATATTATTAATTGCACTCTAAAATTTTCTAAAGCTTTATCTGGTGCGGCTATTTATCTATCTAATAGTAACCAATCTAATATTTTAAACAGTAGTTTTACAACTAATAATGTTGATGTAGGATATGGTGGAGCAATATTTAATAATAATACAGATTTAACCATAGAAAATAGTGCTTTTAATGGTAATCATGCTTATTTTGGTGGTGCGATTTATAATGAATTATTTGCAAGTAAAAAAACTACAATTATTGATTCATCATTTGAATCTAATAACTGCGAAGCTAATGGTGGTGCAATATATAATGTTGGTGGTAATGGTTTTACAATTACAGGCTCATCATTTAAAGGAAATTATGCCAACTCATATTCATCAAATTATGGTGAAGGTGGTGCAATATACAATAAAGGAAGTAAAAATTTTAATATTGAAGAAACTGTCTTCAAAGGAAATAACAATGCTATTAGAGGTGGATGTATCTTTAATGCTGATGATGGTGAGATTAACCTAATGAGCAGTGATTTAAATAATAATGCTGCAGGTTCTGGTGCTGCAGTATATAATAAAAAAGGTGCTTTCTACATAGCCAAAGTCTCTAACTTAAGTGATAATACTAATACCGATTATGGTGGGGCTATTGTTAACAAAGATTTCCTTAAAATAACAAGATCCATCCTAAATAATAATAAATGTGGTAATAATGGAGGTGCAATTTATTCCACTGCTGGAAATATAATTGTTGAAGATTCCCAAATGAATAATAATAGGGCAAATTATGGTGGTGGAATAAGTGGAACTGATACTAAAATACAATTAACTGGTAGTGAAATTAATAATAATTTTGCTGATTTTTATGGTGGAGCATTATACTCAAATAATTCTCAAATAGTTATAGATTCTAATAGCCGAGGGATTACATCTTTTAATTCCAATAAAGCTAACTTTCAGGGTGGAGTATTATTTTTAATAGGTAAAACTAATGGAAATATGATCAATGCAAGCCTTACCAATAATCTTGCAGATCTTGGAGGGGCAATATATTATGGATCTGATATGAAAATCATTGATACCAATACTACTGCTTCTGGATCAGTCTTAATATTGAATAATATTAACTACAATAACAATCGTGCTACAAATGGTAATGATATTTATAGTAGTTTTTATGGTGATGTGGGAAGAATTGGAGAAAAGAAAATAACGAAATCGGGGGCAGAAGTTCCTACTTTTACTCCTGGTGATGGAGTTCCTATTGTTACTGCAAAACCTGTATATGTGAGTTGGTAATATGGAAAGAAAAATAATATGGAATGATAATATGGAAATGAAAAGGAGATGATTAATTATGAAATTTGTGAAATCTATTTTTGGTTTTTGTTTAATAATTATATTAATTTGTGGTAATGGTCAATTTCTATATGCTTTAGAAAATAATACAACATCTGAAGATGATAGCAATGATTTCAGCCACGATATAAACAATGCAAAAGATAAACTTGTTAATACTTTAAATAATACAAGGAATAGCCTTAATAGAATGGCTGAGGTAACTTATGGTTTAATTGATGGTAGCACAATTATTGTTGGCTCTAATCAAACATACACTAATTTAAAAGATGCCATTAATCATTCTAAATCAGGTGACACTATATTACTAATCCCAGGTAATTATAGTGGAGAGGGAAATACTAATATAATCATTGATCATGATTTAAATATTGGAGCACTTGTGCCTTCTAAGGTGTGGGTAACTTACAATAACACAGATTATTCCTATGAAGATTTTAATAAGCTTACTGAGTCATCTGATGATCCTGATAGTATAAAGAATGAAAGCATTGAACATGTGGAGAATGCAACTACTTTAGATGGTGGTGATTCTGCAAATATATTCAATATATCAGAAAATACTAATTTAAACTTAGAAGGTTTTTACATTACTAACTGTACTAATTTAAAAGGTGGTGCAATCAATAATAGAGGAAATTTAACCATAAATGATGCCTATTTTGTGGGAAATAAGGTTGTGGATGATAATATCTGGGATCGTGAAGATGGTGGTGGTGGTGCCATATATAATGAAGGAAATTTAGACCTGAATTTAGTGAATTTCAAATTCAATGAAGCATTAGATTATGCTTCTGGAGGAGCCATATATAATAAAGGCACAATAAACACAATGTATAGGTGTATGTTCAGTGCTAATTATGCTACTGGTGGAGGAGGTGCAATATATAATAAAAATAAAATAGTTTCATCAACTAAAAATATGTTTGTCACAAATGTAGCAGATAGTGAAATAAGTCATGGTGGTGGTGCTATACTTGATGAGGGTAAAGATATTATAAATTATAAAGGTAATGTATTTAGTTTTAATATTGCTCAATCTGGTGGAGGGGGTGCTGTAGATTCTTATTCAAATGGAGCTAATTTTGAGAATACAAGCTTCATTTTTAACAATGCCAAAACTTATGGTGGAGCTGTAAGGTTATTAGGTGGAAAATCATTGAATTTAGAAAATTGTACCTTTAACTATAATTCTGTTGAACATGAAGGAGGATCTGTTTATTATACTGGTGACTATTTTAATTCAAATAGCTGTAATTACACAGGTAATGTAGCAGATAATGATGGTGGTGGATTGTATCTGCAATCATATGAAAACCAATTTAATAATAATTCATTCACCATGAATGTAGGTGATAATGGTGGTGCAATATATCATAACGGAGGTACATTAAATTTAAATAATAATATTCTACTTTTTAATATGGCGAATAAAACAACAAGTAATGGTGCAGGAATATATACAAAAAATGGAATCTTTAATATTAATAACAATACATTTGAGAGAAATACTGCTTATGGAAGTGGAGGGGCAATCTATAATCAAAATAGTAAAGGAACTATTGATTATTGTGTATTAAACGAAAATATCTGTAAAAATAATGGTGCGGCATTGTACAATAATTATTTTAATGTTTCGTTGCTTAATTCATCAGTTTTTAATAATTATGCTCTTGGTAATGGTGGAGCAATATACAATGATAATTATGGTACTAATTTTTTAGTTAAACAATCATTATTTGAAAATAATACTGCTAATAAAAATGGTGGTTCAATTTATAATACTGCCGATAGTTTTTTCACATATTTCAGCGGATTCGAATTAAATAGAGCTGGGTTAGGCACTGGTAAAGGCTCAGGTGGAGCAATATACAATGATGCTAATAATGTTATTCTATCAGTAAGCGATTTTGGACTTAACTATGCAGAAGATAGTGGTGGAGCAATATATAATAATGGTATTTTATCAACTGATGCACTAAATATAACATATAATGCTGCTGCTGGTTATGGTGGTGGATTATATGATGAATCTAATACTTGGGGGGCTAAAGATACTAAGTTTTCATTTAATGAGGCGGGTAAATCAGGTGATGATTATTATTCTGCTGATGATAAGATTCCAAATATAGTGGGTTGTATTATAGGATTAGCATTAGTATTAATCGTAATAACAATTTTAGTTGTAGTTGTTCCAGAAGCAACTGGGTTATATGGTCTAGTTGCAGTAGCTGCGGGACATTTTGGGCTTAGTGCTGGTGTTGGCACAGCTTTACTTTATATTACACAAGTTGTGTTTATAGCTATTGGAGTAGGAATATTTATGGCAATTGAAGATGCTATATCTAGTGCTTGTCCAGAATTTGAAGAGTGGGGTTCGAAATATTGGTATGTTTTAACTATTATATTTATTATTTGTGCTGTTGGTACTAGTCTTCTTACAGGTTATGTAGCTGGAATAGCTCTTGCATCATCTAATATTGCAACAAGTCTTGAAGAAGGAGTAAAATTTGTTGAAACATGGTTACAAGCAGGAGGAATAGTATCTCGAGCTTTAGGATGGATTTTTAGAGGGGTTGGATGGGCTTTTATGTATCTTCATGTTGATGATTGGGTTATAGGAATCGTCGAGTGCATAAAGTCGCAAAAGGAATAGTGAAATAAGTCATTGTGGTGGTGCCATACTTGATGAGGGTAAAGATATTATAAATTATAAAGATAATGTATTTAGTTTTAATCTTGCTCAATCTGGTGGAGGAGGTGCTGTAGATTCTTATTCAAATGGAGCTAATTTTGAAAATACAAGCTTCATTTTTAACAATGCCAAAACTTATGGTGGAGCTGTAAGACTATTAAATGGAAAATCATTGAATTTAGAAAATTGTACCTTTAACTATAATGCAGTTGAACATGAAGGAGGTTCTATTTACTATTCTGGGGATGGATTTAATTCAAATAACTGTAATTACACAGGTAATATAGCAGGTAATGATGGTGGGGGATTATATCTTGAATCATACGAATCCCAATTTAAAAATAATACATTCACCATGAATGTAGGTGATAATGGTGGTGCAATATATCATAACAGTGGCATATTAAACTTAAATAATAATACACTACTTTTTAATCAGGCGAATAAAACAACAAGTAATGGTGCAGGAATATATACAAAAAATGGAATCTTTAATATAAACGACAATACATTTGAGAGAAATATTGCCTTAGGAAGTGGAGGAGCAATATATAATCAAAACAGTAAAGGAACTATTAATTATTCTATATTCAACGAAAATGTATGTAAAAATAATGGAGCAGCATTATATAATAACCATTTTAATGTTTCATTGCTTAATTCATCAGTATTTAATAATTATGCTATTGGTAATGGTGGAGCAATATACAATGATAATTCCGGTACTAATTTCTTAGTTAGATACTCATTATTTGCCAATAACACAGCTAATAAAAATGGTGGTTCAATTTATAATACTGCTGATAATTTTTTCACCTATTTCACTGGATTCCAATTAAATAGAGCTGGTGAAGGCTCAGGTGGAGCAATATACAATGATGCTAATACTGTTATTCTATCAATAAGTGATTTTTCACTTAACTATGCAGGAGATAGTGGTGGAGCAATATATAATAATGGTATTTTATCAACCAATGCACTGAATATAACTAATAATGCCGCAGGTGGTTATGGTGGTGGATTATATGATGAATCTAATACTTGGGGGGCTAAAGATACTAATTTTGCATTTAATGAGGCTAGTAAATCAGGTGATGATTATTATACTCGTGCTGATAAAACCGCAAATATAGTAGGTTGTTTAGTGGGATTGGTATTAATATTAGCTGTAATAACAGCTTTGACCATATTTGTTCCAGCTGCAGCTGGATTATATGGTGCGATTGGAGCAGCATGTGAGGCTGCAGGTTTCAGTGCTGTTGGTACTGCGGCTGCTATTTATGGTGCACAACTTGCGGTTATATTAGCTGGAATGCTAATATTTATGGGTTTTGAAGAGCTTGTATCTTCAGCATGTTCAGAGTTTGAAGAATGGAGTTCGAAATATTGGTATATTGCAGCAATTGTCTATGCACTCACTGGTATCATTACTGCGATGGGTGTAGGGGCTATTGTTGATGCAATGTTTAAAGTAGTTCTATATTTCGGTTATGCAGCAAATATTACTGCAATGGGTGTTGAATCAGCAGTAGAAGTTGCTATGACATCTTTAGAAGAATCAGCTAGACTGTTATTGCGAGTTGTCTCAATTTTTACTAAATTAATGTATTATGCTTGTATGATTCACATGGATGATTGGATTGTTGGAGTTGTCATAGGATGCACTTAGCTCTGACAGATGATGGTATTGTAAAAAAGAGGAGGGGTATTTAAAATCCAAAATTTTGGTTTTTTTATGCAGAAAAAATTTTAGATTATAATGTTTATTAAATATTTATTTATTAAATATTTAGCATATTTTTTTTTAATTTTTATTTGTGGAAATCCATGCTAATTTTACACTGCCAATTAATAATGAAAATTTGAAAAAGGTCGATTAATCGAAAGCTTTGAGAAGAAAATAAGGAGATTATTATTTAAAGACAAAATATACATCAATAAGTATACTAAACCAATTGATCATAATCATATGTTTGAATGCAATGATGTCAACTTAAGAAAATTATTTTTTTAAACTTGGATTGAAATTACAAATCCAAATATCAAGATTTTGGATTTTCATCCTCTTTTTATATTGCTGTTTGAATAAATTATATTAAATTATTATTTACATTAATGAAATACTTAAAAGTTAAATCAAAGATTGGAGTATTAGGTGGAACAAAGGGGATTGGAAAAACAATAGCTATTTTTAGAGAAAGAAGGCTGTGACTATAACTGGTCGTGACCTTAAAGTAGGGCATGAAGTTTCTAAAGAACTTGGAGTCAGATACAGTAATAATAACCTATTATTTCTTCTATGTTTATGCATTGATACATATATAGAGAGCAATTTTTATATCAATTTATAAAAGTAATTGTTGCCAGTTTTTATAAAATATTAAAGTATGTCAATTGATTTTATTTATATATTCTCATTGAAAAAATTTTAGGGGTCATATTCTTGATGTTCTGGTTTAACATTGCAATCTATATCTTGGCAAGGGAATCAGAACCCCATAATATATTTACTTTGTTTAGCTTCTTAATTTAATTGATTAAGTTTTTCATGGAAGTTTGGCATTTTGGAGAGATTCTTCAAATAATTCTAACTCTGTTTTGGATTCATCAAGATTCATGTTCAGTTCTATTGTTTTTTACTTTTTTTGAGTATTTCGGGTGGTATGGTTATTTTATTGTCTCCAATATATGCTTTTAATATCATGTTATGATACACATTTTTTTAGTTAATAAATTATAGTGATGTAAAAAATGTTTATAATTAATCATTATTTTTAAATATCATATTGTTGAAAATTTATTTTCAACTTAGGAGAATTTATTCTCCGCTTTTAAAAATTTCAAATAAATATTAATTTAATTTTTTAAATAATAATTTTTACTTATTTATTTTTAAAAATAATAATTATAATTTTTTTAATTAAAAATTTAATAATTATATTTCATTTTTAAAAACTTCATTATTGAACTTGTTCAATTAGAAAAACAAAGTTTTTCTGTACTTAAAAACATTATTTCATACATTATATAATAAAAAAAATTACAATAGATATATTTAAATAAAAGTTAAAATATAAATAATAATTAAGTAATTTTTAATAAGGGAAAAGATTTTAAGTAATATCAGTTATAAACATTGAATTTTTAATGTTTAAATAGTAGGTGAAAAAGTGAAAGTTGATGGTTCTGCTAAGATATTTCCAGGGACACATATAATTGGGGATGTTGAAATTGATGAAAATGTATCAGTGTGGTATAATGCTGTTGTAAGAGGGGATTGTGGAAAAATTAAAATTGGTAAAAATTCAAATGTTCAAGATAATTGTGTTCTGCATTCAACAAAAGGATTTTCTATTGATATTCATGATAATGTTTCAATTGGACATGGTGCAATATTACATGGCTGTGAAATTCAAGGGAATGTAATTATAGGGATGAATGCAACTGTTTTAAATGGATCTAAAATAGGTAAAGATTCTATTGTTGGTGCAGGAGCATTGGTAACAGAACATAAGGAGTTCCCAGGAAAAAGTTTGATTTTAGGTTCTCCAGCTAAAGTAGTAAGAGAGTTAAATTCTGAAGAGATAGAATCAATTACAGAAAATGCTAATACCTATCTAAATTTAGCAAAGACATACGATTTATAACGATCTAAATTTTCGATCTAATTTTATTGGGTGAAAATCAGACATTAGATCTTTGAAAATCATGCCCTTTTTACAGTACCTTATTTTATAACAAGTTATTTTATAAATAAATTAAAATTTAATTGATAAGATAGAGTTATAAAATTTATAAATTATTTAAATGAAGTTAATTAACTATAAAATGAGGTATAATTTTACAAAAAAGATTAAGCTCATGATTTCCTTATACTGATTTTTATATTATTCATGAATTTTCTTAAAATTGGATAAATTAATAAATAAAGAAAATTATAGTTTTTTTGACTTATAAATCATAGATTTTATAAATAAGAAATTTAAACATTTTTATTATAAAAAATAATCATTATTAAAAAATATTAATTTAAAATTATTTATATTAATTAAAATATGTTAATATTATTTAAAATTTAAAACTATTGATTTTCATGAAGTAATATTTAAAATTAAATAACTTAATAAAAAAATTATCATTTTAAAATTTAAGAACTTTTTCATAATTACTATAATTGAGTTGAAATATTGAAAACAAAACATAAAATCATTTTTAAAAATTCACAGAAGATGGATGAAATTGATTCTTCATCTGTAAATTTAATTGTTACATCACCTCCATATCCAATGATAGAAATGTGGGATGAATTGTTCGTATCTTTAAATTATCGTATTGGTGATTCATTAAATGAATATCAAGCAGTTGAAGCTTATAATTTAATGCATGAGGAATTAAATAAAGTTTGGTGTGAAGTTGATAGGGTTCTTGTTAATGGAGGGATTGCTTGTATAAATATTGGTGATGCAACTAGAAAAATTGGTAATAACTTTCAATTGCATGCAAATCATTCAAAAATTATTCATTGCTTTGAAAAATTAGGTTATCAAGTTCTTCCAACAATTATTTGGAGAAAACAATCCAATAAACCAAATAAATTCATGGGTTCAGGAATGTTACCTCCAAATGCTTATGTTACATTAGAACATGAATATATCTTAATATTTAGGAAAAAAGAAAATAGACAATTTAATGATTCGCAGAGGAATAATAGACAGGAAAGTGCATACTTTTGGGAAGAGAGAAATTTTTGGTTTTCTGATTTATGGGAGAATGTTAAAGGTATCTCTCAAAAATTAGGCATTCAAAATTTAAGAAATCGAAATGGGGCTTATCCATTTGAATTAGCACATCGTTTAATTAATATGTATTCTGTTAAGAATGATACTATATTAGATCCATTTGTAGGTACTGGCACAACTACAATAGCTTCCATGGCAAACTGTAGAAATTCAATTGCTTATGAGATAGATGAAAACTTTAAAGATCTTATAGCTTCAAATATAGCTAAAAATAAAGAGTTTATGAATAAAATTATTCGAGATAGATTAAATAATCATCTTAGTTTTGTTGAGAAAAGAGAAAAGGAAAAAGGAAAATTAAAACATAAATCCAATATTTACGGGTTTAGTGTAATGACAAGCCAAGAAAAGAATTTAACACTTAATAAAATAGATAAAATTGTTAAAAATAATAATTTAGATGAATTTAAAGTCGAATACGAAGATGTTAATAAAATTGAAGTTAAAAAACAGAAAACAGAAAAACAAGTGACATTAGTATGAATTATTTTTAATTTTATTTAATCAAATAGTAATATCAAATGAAAATTAATATTGAGGATATAAATGTCTAAAAATAAGAAACTTGCAGAATATGAAATTTAATTAAGAACATTTGAGGGGAAAAAATTAATGTTGAAATTATCTTCTATGAGACTGTTGCACAATTATTTTAATCAAAACTTAATTCATCTTTAAATTATATATTTAAATTAATAATAGATTGTAAACTATTTAATTTAGAAATTAAATATTTATATTTATTTATAAGTTTAATAAAATGATTTAAAATAATTTCAATTGAATTAAATCCTTTTAAATAATTTAAAAATTTTTCTTGATATAAATTCTTTATTAGTTGTAATAATAATATAAATTTATTTATTTTTAATTTAATTTATACAATAGCTTATTTTTTACTTGTAGGTTATTTTTGGCTCTTAAATAAAGAAAAACTTCGTTTTTCTAATTGAAATAAAAAATTTCAATAAAGAAAATCAAAGATTTATTATCGAAGATAATTTAGGAAAATCGAAGATTTTTCGTTTCTAACTTTAAAAAATAATTTTAGAAAAATTATTTATACTAAAATAAACAATTTAATATTATGAAACAAAAAATAGAAATTACAGGAAAAGATACCCTCCAAAGTTTATTTGCTAAATGTGGTGGACTTGGATTAGAACATCATGATGACCTTGAAAATATAGTAAAAGATAAAAATCCTGATTTTAACATTGAAAATGGAACTATAAGTTGGGGGAAAGATTTAAAATTTAATTTTCAACTTTTAAGTACATTATCACTTGAAAATGAGAAATGGTATTGGGCTTGGGATAATCAAGATATTGGATTTCCAGAGAAAATAATTGAAGAATCAAAAAAAGTTAAAGAAATCGGTGAGAAGCATGATATAAGTCATTTTAAAGAAAATATGTTTCAAACATCCTTACATGAAGCCCATATAATAGCTATGACAATTACAGGTTTATTTGAAGATGATGGATATTATGTTATGGATTTTGAAGGATTATTATTCTTTATAACAATTAAATCAGATAAAATTCCTCATGAAAAAACTGCTGAAAGATTTTTATATAATTATAACACATTCCAAAAGGAATTTGATGTTAACTCTCGTTTAGCATTGGAAGGTTATGGAAAATTAAATGGTTATGAGTACAAACAAAGAGAGGAATTTTCAGTGATTGTAATTGGTCAATCCAGAATTATTGTTGGATTTAATGAAAAAGGAACAGTCACTCATATTCAAACACTGCTTGAAAATTAAATGACTATTAAATATTTAATGGTGGATTAATAAGAGAAATTGAAAAGTCAAGTTGAATACATATCTTTAATATGAAAAGCTTGATAAAACAAATCAATTTTAATCTCTTTAAATTAAGTTTAAAAGACAAATATTAATATTTGAAAAAATAATTTAGAAAAAATTTTCTGAATAATAAAAAATATTAATTATGCAACCTCATATAATTCATTGTTCTCAAATATTTAGTTTTAACTATAGTGTATGAAATAATGTTTTTAAGTACAGAAAATCAAAGATTTTCTAATTGAACAAGTTCAATAATGAAGTTTTTAAAAATGAAACATAATTATTAAATTTTTAATTAAAAAAATTATAATTATTATTTTTAAAAATAAAAAGATAAAAATTGTTATTT
>JAITPS010000009.1 GCA_031289325.1 Candidatus Methanovirga meridionalis | reverse complement strand
TTTAATTTTAAATATTAATTAAATTATTTACTTAATTTTAAATATTAATTTATAAAAACATATAATTTTAAATTTTAAATAATATAAATTCATTTTAAATAATATAAATAATTTTAAATAAGTATATTTTAATAATATTTATTTTTAAAAAAATTATTTATTAAGAACTTTATCAAAGTCAATATATTTAATTTTAAATATTAATTAAATTATTTACTTAATTTTAAATATTAATTTATAAAAATCTATAATTTTAAATTTTAAATAATATAAATCCATTTTAATCAATATAAATAATTTTAAATAAGTATATTTTAATAATATTTATTTTTAAAAAAATTGTTTATTAAGAACTTTATCAAAATTACTATAAAGAAAAATATTTATTATTCTATTTCTTTAATTTAAGATACTATTTAATTATTTTAAAAAAGTAATCAAACTAATATTTTCTAATTAAATTAATCAAACTATTATTTCCTAATTAAATTAATCAAACTATTATTTCCTAATTAAAGTAATCAAACTATTATTTCCTAATTAAAGTAATCAAGCTAATATTTTCTTAAAGTCTTTGCTTTAAAACTTTTTCTATGAAGGTAAATATGGATAATACCTATAGGGACTATTATTATTCCTGATTCAACATGTAAAAAATTTATCATGTCTAATAAGGGTGTAGTTATACTATATTCCACTAAAATTGTAAGTATTAATGAATTAATAATAAAAATTATACTACAAAGTAATATTATAATTTTCCATATTCTCATGTAAGTAACATATTTAATTAATTTTTCTTTGTAAAGAATGTATGTTATTCCATATAAATAAATAACTATCATTAAAAGTGGAATAGTTTCATATGAAATCATTGATTTAAACTCCTTTAATTAATATTTAATCTATTTTATGCCCAACAGGATAAACATAAACAGTTTTTTCTATTGAAGGTATAGGCAAAATATCATGAATCTTTTCATCGTCAAAAGAGCCTATTGCAACGGTCCCTAAATTTCGAGCCACTGATTCAAGATAAATATTTTGACCAGCATGTCCAGCCTCATTATTTATAAAACGAGCAGAAAGTTTCTCGTCATGATATTTATCAACAAATTTCTGATAATTTCCAGTGATTATAATATCTACTGGTGCTTTTTCTACCCATTCTTGGGAACTAGATGCTTCTGATAATTTTGAACGAACATCATCTTTTGTAAGTTGTTCTAATGTATGGTTAAAAGGATTATAATGGTATAAACCTTGTTCTAAATTGTTATTATTTCCTATTAAAATATATGCTTCTAAACCAAATGTATGACTTCCAGAAGGAGCTGTCCTATAATTTCTACTTGAATCAGTTATACCCTGTGCAGCCCACATAAGTTGTGAAATATCTTCTAAAGTTAATGGTGCAGAACTATAGGTTCTAATTGATCTTCTATCATGAATAGCTTCTTCTACTGACATATTTCCTTTTATTATGGGTTGAGGAAGTTTAATAGTATCAATAATATCTCCTGACCATACTTGATCATAGCCTGGTCGAAACATATAAGCTAAGGTCGCTGATAATAAAATTAATAAAATAATTAAACTAAATTTTCCTTTCCACGACATTTAATCACTTTTAAAAAATTTTTCTTTTTAATATTTATAAACTTTCAATTATTGGTATTAGAGATGGGAAACAATTTTATAAAGAATTATTTAAAGTTATAAACAATATTTTTCCATTTAATTTACATATACTTGATTTTATACAATAATTACTTTTTCTAAACAAGTATTAAACTAATTAAGCATTAAACTAATTTACATATGATCGGTTTATGCAATAATTACTTTTTCTAAACAAGTATTAAACTAATTTAATAGAATTTATCATTTTATAACTTCCTATTTTCTTGTAACTTTTTGTTCCTACACTCTAATAATTTTTTTTATTTTTCATTATATTTAAAAATTTCACTATTTGAAAAATTTCGAAAAATTTCTTGTTTTATTAAATTCGTTTGTCATGCATAAAAAATTAAACTTTGGTTTTTAATAGACCAATTTTCGTATATTCTATTTTATAATAATTTATACTAATTTTAACATTTTTTTTAAATAAAAGAAGTTGAATTAGAATTTTTATCCATTTTTGCTATGATCGTAACTTGCTTTAATAAATGAAGCAAATAGTGGATGTGGATTATTTGGTCGAGATTTAAATTCTGGATGGAATTGACATCCTACAAACCATGGATGGTGTTTAAGTTCAACCATTTCAACTAAAAAGCCATCAGGTGAGAATCCAGATAATATTAAACCGCTTGTCTCAAAGTGTTTCTTAAATTCATTATTAAATTCATATCTATGCCTATGTCTTTCTTTAATTAAATCTTTTCCATATATGCTTTTTGCCATAGTATTATGGACAAGTTTACAATCATAAGAACCTAAGCGCATGGAACCTCCCATTTTCTTAACTTTCTTTTGCTCTTCCATCATATCTATAACAGGATATTTTAAATCATTACTAAATTCACTACTATTAGCATTTTTTAATCCTATTCTTCTCGCAATTTGAATAACCATAGAGTGCATTCCAAGACAAATTCCGAATATAGGTACTTTATTTTCTATTGCATAATCAACAGCTTCAAGTTTTCCTTCAATACCTCTTTCACCAAAACCACCAGGAATAAGAATACCATCTAAATCATCTAAAACTTCTTTATTTAATGAGTCAACATCAGAATTAATAAATATCACTTCAACCTTAACCCCATTTTTTCCACCACCATGAAGTAATGCTTCTTTAATACTAATGTAGGCATCTTCAAGTTCAATATATTTACCTATAATTCCAATTTTAACAATGGGGGTTTGTTTTTTAAGAGATTCTACAATTTTTTTCCAACTATCTAATTTATATTTAGTATCCAAATCTAATTTAAGCCTATTACTTATATATTCGCCTACATTTTCTTTATCCATTAAAATTGGAACTTCATAAATTGTTGAAGCATCAGGAGTGTTAATAATAGCATCAATTGGAACATCACAGAAATGTGCTATTTTTTCTTTCATATTTTTATCAATTGGCTTTTCACTTCTACAAACAATCATATCTGGATTTATACCTGTACTTCTAAGTTCTTTTGTACTGTGTTGAGTTGGTTTTGTTTTAAATTCACCAGCTGCTTTAAGATAAGGAACATGTGTCACATGAACAAAAAGAACATTATCATGACCTTCTTCATTTCTAAGTTGTCTTAAAGCTTCTAAAAAAGGCTGACTTTCAATATCACCAACAGTACCACCAAGTTCAACTAAAATAACATCATAATTTTCTATTTCACCTGTTTTTCTAATCATTTTTTTAATTTCATCTGTTATGTGGGGTATTATTTGAACACAAGCTCCCAAAAAATCTCCTTTTCTTTCTTTTTCTATAACTGACTTATATACTTTCCCTGTTGTAATATTAGATATTCCTGGAAGTTCAACATCTAAAAATCGTTCATAATGTCCTAAATCAAGGTCAGTTTCCATACCATCATAGGTCACAAATACCTCTCCATGTTGATAAGGATTCAATGTACCGGAATCCCAATTTAAATATGGATCAATTTTAATTGCACCCACTTTTAAACCATGAGATCTTAAAATTCTTCCAATAGAAGCCGATGTAATTCCTTTCCCAATAGAACTTACAACACCTCCAGTAATTACAATAAATTTTCCCATATAAACTTAACTCCTATTTAAAAATTAATTAATAGTCTATGCATAATTTTATAACTTTTAAATTATATTTGATTTTTTGATTAACTGATTATTATCCATTTTTGAAATTATTTTGCTTTCACTAAATTTTTTGCATAATAACCTTGCATAATAACCTTTTTCAGACATTTTTTCATTGAATCTATTTATTAATTATTAGCTCCTATTAATTATTAACTCCAATATAGTATTTATAGATTAATGTACTAAAGTAATAATAAACTTATTGAAAGTATTAGTATGGGTTTATGAAAATAGGAAAATTATATGAACCATTTCTTATATGAATCATTTCTTTTCAAGATTTATAATCCGAATCATCTTCCAAATGTCTCTTGAAACCAATATATATGATTTTTTCCACTTATTTTGGCTTTAAGAAATATTTTTACATTGGGGGCATGATTTTCAATTTCATATCAATTTTTTAAGAGAATTATCTTAGTAAGGAAAAGTATTTATATAATTAAAAATTATATTATAATAAATACAATGAAAATAGAGTTTATTTGAAAATAGAGTTTATTTTATTATAATTAATTCATGAAAATTATATGAAAATTATCAAAAAATATTAATCAATCAAATAATCAAATATTAATCATCTTATAAAACATTATATAGTCATCATGGAAAAGTTCTTAAATTTTGAACGATAAATTCTTTTATTAACTTATTTAATTTTAAATATTGGTTTATAATAACTCTACAATTTTAAATTTTTAATTAATATAAAATAATTTTAATAAATATAAATAAATTTTAATTAATATTTTTTAATAATATTTAATTTCACAAATATTAGTTTATAACAACTCTATAATTTTAAATTTTTAATTAACATAAAATAATTTTAATAAATATAAATAAATTTTTTAATATAAATAAATTATTAATTAATATTTTTTAAAAATAATATTTAATTTCAAATATTGGTTTATAAAAACTCTATAATTTTAAATTTTTAATTAATGTAAAATAATTTTAATTAATCTCTTTTAATAATAAATAATATATATAATTTTAAAAAAAGTTATTTATTAAGAATTTTATCAAAACCATTATAAATTAAAATTTAAAAACATTATAAAATTAAAGTTTAAAAACATTATAAAATTAAAATTTAGATAAATGAATTGGAGTGAAAGAAATGACAGAAGAATTAATACCAGAACAGATTTTTATTTTAATAATAGTTGTTATATCTGTTGTTACAATAATAATTGTTGTTGGGCATTGGAAAAATATTAAAAAATCGTCAAATACAATTAAATTAATAGAAAAAGAAATTGAATTGAAAAAAATTAGTATGGTAGAGAAAGATATAGAAACTAAACGATTAATGGAAAATAGAATAGCTTTACCTAAAGAACAAGAAGATAGACTTTTAGATATAAGAAATTCTACTACCGATATTTTAGGTGATGTTGGTTATCTTCATAATGAAGTTAATGAAAGATTAGCTCGACTTGAAGCCCAAACTGAACAAAAAAAGCTCGAAAAAATCCTTAATAATATTGAGAAAAAGGAAAAGGAGTTACTTAAACATAAAATCTAATTTTTAATAGATAGTTAAGCTTTAAATCCATTATCTTTAAGGTTAAAATACAAAGTCGTTGACCCTAAACACGGTCTGAAACTGTTTAGGTGCAAAAAAGAAAATAAATCGTATTATGCACACAAGTATCGTTGGTCGAGTTCTAAAACAGAAAAATGTATAAAAAGCTAAATAAATTGAGTCGTTTGGTTCTTCTCATAGAGCATGAGCTTAAAAATTGGGAAGCATAATTTTAGGGATGCATGAAAACAATGAGTTTAGCACATAAATAAAATTTTAGAAAGAAGAATCGTACGGATTTAGATGTGCTGAAGTATGTCAACTATACGATTTGTTATAAATGATAGGTGATTTTAATGAATGTTCTTGATGTAATAGCTCTTTTAATTTTAATAATTGCAATTGGTATTTTATTTTACTACTACTTAAATGATACTAAAATTGGAAGTAAGTTAAGTAGTAGTGTTCCAAATTTAAGAAACTTTAGTGCTGGAGGATGGAATACATCTGATGATAATATTTCTGTTAGTGAGAAACTAAAAACTAAAATTAAAGACATTGATATGCCAAACATTAATACAGATGCTTTCTCTAATAGGTTAGATGCTTTTTTAAATGAAAAAAGTGAAGAACTAATTAAGGATTGGGAGTTAGCTACAAAAGAAGATATTAGTGTTATTGAAAAAAAATTTGATGTTATTAATAATAATATTGATGATGTTAATAAAAGATTCAAAGAGTATAAAGATTTTACAAATGAAAAATTAGATGATGTGGATGAAAGATTAAAAAAATTAGAAGAGGATAATTAATACCCTGATATTTTAATAACAGATATTTAATGCTATCTCAGTTATATTAAAGCTATTTTTATAAAAATAATACAAAATTTTAATAATATGTTAAATTTAAGATCCTTTTTAAAGAAAATATTGGAACCACTTGCAAAAAAACTTAATATAAATCCTAATTTAATAACATTAATATCATTAATAATAGCTATTTTATCAGCTATTTCAATTGGGACTTCACACATACTATTAGGATCAATACTAATATTATGTAGTGGGTTTTTTGATGTTTTAGATGGTGTAGTTGCAAGATATCATAATAAAACATCTAAATTTGGAGCTATTTTAGATTCAACAATGGACAGATTTTCAGATGCTATTATAATCGTTGGTTTTATATATGGAGCTTATATAAATTGGTTTATAGGAATTTTAGCTATTCATTCTGGATTCATAGTCAGTTATATCAGAGCAAGTTCAGAATCTAAAGGGATAAGTAATAGTGTTGGAATATCCAATAGAGCTGTGCGTTTGATAATTTTAATGATATCCTTACTCGTTGGATTAGTAAATACTGAGTATATTCAGTTTATAGTTATATTTTTAGTAATTTTATCTTATTTTACAACTCTTCAAAGATTATTTCATGCATGGAAACATAGTAAACAAAGCAAACATAGAAACGGAAAATCTTCGTTAACAAATCTTTGATTTTCTTAATTTTAAAAACTTTAGTTTTTAAAGTTAGAAAATTTATAATTTTCTTTATTTTAAAAATTTTCTATTTTTTAAAGTTAGAAAAACGAAGTTTTTCTTCATTTTTCAATTGCAAAAATCCATGCTAAATTTACAGTACCCTAAAAATAAACAATATTGTATATATTAAAAATTAAAAAGGTTTAGTGAATGTTTAGTGAAAACTTATTTCAGACAGTTGGACAAATAGCTATAATTCTTCTAATTAGCTTAATAATTATTCTTATAATTTCTCTTATTTTAGGAATAATATTATTAAAGCGAGATACACTTATTTTTCCAAAATTAGTTCTTTTTGCTTTAGATTTTTTATATTCTCCTTTGAAAAAGCTATCAAAAATTTTAGGTTTTGATGATATGATGGTTGATCACATAGGAGTTGAAATAAGGAATCAAGTAAACAAGAATAAGTTTAAAGATATTGATAATAAAAAGAAGATTTTAGTTTTTCCACATTGTTTAAGAGATCCAAATTGTGAAGCACCATTAAATGAAACAGGAATTTTATGTAATAGTTGTGGAAAATGTGCTATTGGTGCTATTAAGCCAAAAGCTGAAGAAATTGGTTATAAAGTATTCATAGTTCCTGGTTCAACATTTGTTAATAAAATAGTTAAAGAAAATGATTTTGATGCTGTTCTTGGAATTGCATGTTATGAAGACCTTAATAAATCAATGACAAAACTATCTAATTTTAATCCTCAGGGTGTTTTACTTTCAAGATCAGGTTGTTTTAAAACAGCTGTGGATGTTAAAACGGTTTTAAATAAAATTGGTTACTATGATAATAATAATTCAAATACTAAAAAAACAGAAATATTTAATACATGTTCTAAACAAGATAGTAAACTTCCTAAATAAAGAATTCACTGGATATTAAAGGTACAGAGCTTGAAATACATTAATTAATAATATATTTTATCATTTTTTTTATCATTTTTGAATTTTTAAGATTATATTATTTTTAAGATTATTGATTTGTAGCATAACTATTTATATTAAAAAATAAGAAAATTTAATATAACAAATATTTAATATAACAAATATTTATTATTATAACATATTAATATTATAAATGATTAATAGTTTTTTATAATGATTAATAGTTTTTTTTATTGGTATTTTTTAAATATAAAAATATATTAATTTCAGTTTTTATTTTTAAACTTTAATTTAGTAATAAAATTTTTTTTATATAATTTAAATATAGTATCTTTGATAAAGTTCTTAATAAATAATTTTTTTAAAAATGAATATTATTATTTAAAAATGAATATTATTATTTAAAAATGAATATTATTAAAATATATTTATTTAAAATTAATTATATTGATTAAAACAAGTTTATATTATTTAAAATTTAAAATTACAGATTTTTATAGATTAATATTTAAAATTAAATAATTTAATAAAAAAATTCATCATTCAAAATTTAAGAACTTTTTTATAATAACCATAATAGGTTCATTTTTTTTAAATATCAGTATATATCTTTTAAATTTAATTTAAACAAGTAAAAATCATTTTTAATTATTAAATCACTTTTAATTATAAATATTTAATTGAATTTTATAAAAGTAGTATATAAATAAAAGAAAATAAAAATACATAATACTATTTAATATTTTAAATAAATATTCATTATTTTAAATTAAATTTCATTATTTTAAATTAAATTTCAATATTTTTAAATATAATTTATTCAATGTTAATAATCATTTAAATGCTAATAATCATTAATTATAGAAGCAAATATTTAATTAATTATACTTTAATGACCATAATAGCTTAATTATTTGAGTAGAGAATATTTTGCCAGGATAGTCTAGCCTGGTAAGGCGCAAGACTGGAAATCTTGTGAGGATTTTCCTCGCCTGGGTTCAAATCCCAGTCCTGGCGTTTATTAATTTATTTAAAAGCATATCATTAATTAATATTGATTATATCATTAAATTTATAATGCTCTAAATTTATAATGCCCAATTCTTTATTATAATTAGTATGTGCTTTTAATTCATTAGTACTTTTAATTTATATTTGGTATAAATTAATTTTATCATAATATTTCATTTAATTGATATAAATTTAAATATTGTATTTGTATTTTTAAAAAAACAATTAATAATTTTTAAAAAAGTAATTGGTAGCTTTAAAAAGTAATTGGTAGCTTTAAAAAGTAATTGGTAGCTTTAAAAAGTAATTGATAGCTTTAAAAAGTAATTGGTAGCTTTAAAAAGTAATTAGTAGCTTTAAAAAGTAATTAGTAGCTTTAAAAAGTAATTAGTAGCTTTAAAAAGTAATTAATAGCTTTAAAAAGTAATTGATAGCTTTAAAAAGTAATTAATAGCTTTAAAAAGTAATTAATTGTAAAAGCTGTGTTTTTTAGATATTATCTATTAAACATTCGAATCTACATGTCTTTGTAGGTTTGCTCTGATAAATGGAGGTTATTTAATGGAAGACGAATTTAAGCATTTAGTGCGTATTTCAAGAAAGGATGTCAAGGGAAATAAAACCATTAAACATGGTTTAACTGACATTAAAGGTGTTGGATTGTCTCTATCAAGAACTATAGGAATTGCTTTAGGTTTTGATTTAGATTCCAAAATTGGTTACATCTCTGATGATGATATTATAAAAATTGAAAATTTATTAAAAGATCCTAAAAAATTTAATATCCCTGTTTGGATGTTAAATAAACGTGAAGATTATACTACTGGTGAAGCTTTTCATTTTATAGAATCTGATCTTGTTATGAGTTTAAGAGATGATTTAAATAGAATGAGAAAGACCCGAAGTTATAAAGGAAGAAGACATGAACTTGGATTACCTGTTAGGGGTCAAAGAACTAAATCTACTTTTAGAAAAGGTTCATCTGTAGGCGTAAGACGTAGAAGAGGTTAATTTAGAAAAGGTTAATTAATACTTAATTTAGTATTTGTTATCCTTGAATTTAATAACTAATTTTTTAATTAAAATATGTTTTATCTAATTAAAATATGTTTTATCTATTTTTATAAATCTATTAAGGAGAATTATTATGGGACATCCAAGAAAATCAAGGAAAAAGTATGATACTCCACCTCATCCTTGGAATGCTGAAAGAATTAAAGAAGAAAACAAATTAATGTCTAAGTATGGTTTAAAAAATAAGAAAGAGATTTGGAAAGCTGATACTCTTGTTAGAAGATTTGGTAGAGATGCAAGATACCTTCTTGGTTTTTCTGCTGATCAGAATGATGAGAGAAATAAATTGTTAGGATATTTAAATCGTATAGGTGTTCTTGAAGAAAGTGCTAGATTAGAAGATATTCTTAACTTAACAGTTGAGGATATTTTAAGAAGAAGATTACAAACGGTTGTTCATAGTAAAGGTTTAGCACGAACAGCTAAAGAAGCGAGAATGTTTGTAGTTCATGGACATATAGCTATGAATGGGAGAAAAATTGACTCCCCAGCTTATGTGGTTAAAAGAGGAGAGGAAGAATTTATTGATTTTTATCCATCTTCTCCAGTAGTTAAACAATTTAAAGAGAATAATCTTACTAATAATAATGTGGAAAATAGTTAAATGGTGTTTTTATGGCAAAAAATGAGAAATGGGGAATAGCTAATGTTTATTCTTCCTTTAATAATACTATTATAACTGTTACTGATATTACTGGTGCAGAAACAGTTTGTCAATGGTCTGGTGGAAGGGTTGTTCGTGCTGATAGGCAGGAATCATCTCCTTTTGCAGCTATGGAAGCAGCTACTCGAGCAGCTAATGATTCTAAAGAAAAAGGTTTTGTTGGATTACATATAAAAGTAAGAGCTCCTGGAGGAAACGGACCAAGAAGTCCAGGACCTGGTGCTCAAGCTACTATTCGTGCTTTAGCTCGTGCTGGAATTAAAATTGGGAAAATTGAAGATATTACTCCTGTTCCTCACGATGGTACTGGAAGACCTGGTGGTAAAAGAGGAAGAAGGCTCTAAATAGAGACTTTTAAATTAAATCACTTTAAATTAAAGCAATGATTTTTTTTAAATTTCTTTTAGAAATAGCTTTCTTTTAGAAACAGTGAAATTTGAAAATTTTTAGAAATTTTAACACAAGTTTAATGGGAATGGTGTATGATGGAAATTGAAGTCAAAGAAAAAAATGATAATGAAATGATTTTTGTTCTTAACGACATAGATGTAGAATTTGCCAATGCTATACGTAGAATTGGAATGATGGAAGTTCCTAAATTAACTATTGAATATGTGAGCATTATTAAAAACGATTCATCCATGTTTAATGAGGTTTTAGCTCATCGTTTAGGTTTAATTCCCATAGTATCTGATAATAAAACTATTGAATCGTTAATTCCTAATGAAGATTGTGATTGTAAAGATGATGAGAATAATACACGTGGATATTGTTCTAAATGTAGTGTTTCTTTCAGTTTGACTAAAAGTACTCCTGGAATTGTTTATTCTAAGGATTTACATTCCAATGACCCAGAAATAAAACCTGTTTATGATACAATACCTATTCTAAAACTTAAAGAAGATCAGGAAGTTGAACTTGAAGCAGTAGCTATTATAGGTAAAGGTAAAGAACATGCTAAATGGATGCCTACCACTGTATGTACATATAAGCAATATCCTGTAATAACCTTTAATGATAAAGAGGAATTATCTAATGATGTTGTTGAAGCATGCCCAAATAATATTTTAAAATTAAATAGAAAGAAAAAACCTACATTACAAAATATTGAAAATTGTACCTTATGTAAAGCTTGTGTAAGGGCAAGTGAAAATGATGCTATTGATGTGAGTCATGAAAAGAATAAGATTATCTTTAAAATTGAGACTGATGGATCAATGACTCCTAAAGAGGTTTTATTAAGTGCTTGTGATGTTTTAAATAGTAAAGCTGATAAATTTATTGAATTTTTTTAGAGGAGGAATAATTAATGGGAAAACGAATTAATAAAACCAATCCTAATCTTGTTGAACTTATAAGAACTCTTAAGGATAAGTATGCAGTTGAAGGTTCAGCTATTTGGAAAGATGTTGCTAAAAGACTTGAAAGAGCAACTCGTAGGAGAGCAGAAGTTAATTTATCTGCTATTAATAGATTTTCTACTGATAATGAAACTGTTTTAATACCAGGTAAAGTTTTAGCAGCTGGATCTTTAGACCATAAAGTTAAAGTTGTGGCTTTAAACTTTTCAGAATCAGCTAAGGAAAAAATTGAAAATATTGGTGGAGAATGCATATCCATTAAAGATATAATAGAAGTAAATCCTAAGGGTAGTAATATTAGGATATTAGAATAATAATGTATAGGGTGTTATCATGATTATTGATGGAGAAGGTCATGTATTGGGTAGATTAGCAAGTGTAATCAGTAAAAGACTTCTTGAAGGAGAAGATATCATTGTTTTAAATGCTGAAAAGATTATGATTACAGGATCTAAAGATTGGATTTATGCTAAATATAAACAAAGAATCGATAGAGCAAGTATTTCTAATCCTCGTGATTTAGGACCTAAATATCCAAGAAGACCTGAAGATATATTTAGAAGAACCGTTAGAGGAATGTTGCCTTATAAAAAATCTAAGGGAAGAACTGCTTATAAAGGTTTAAAAGCTTTTATTGGCATTCCAAGAGAATTTAAAGAAGTTGAAACTTTTAATATACCTCAAGCACAGTATAAAAATCTTAAAAAAGGTATTGGATTGGGTGAAGTTTCAAAACTTTTAGGTGCTAAATTTTAATTTTAGGAGTAAAAACTATGACGAAAGTTATTCACACAAGTGGAAAAAGAAAAACAGCTATTGCAAGGGGAACTGTTAAGGAAGGTAAAGGAAGAATTAGGATTAATAAATCTCCAATTGAACTTTACTCTCCAGAGTTAGCAAAGATGAAATTACAAGAACCCTTAATATTGGCTGGTGATATTGTAGACAATTTAGATATTAATATTAAGGTTTTTGGTGGTGGAGTAATGGGACAAGCTGAAGCTGCTCGTATGGTAATTGCAAAAGGCTTAGTTCAATGGACTCAAGACATGGATCTTAAAGAAAAGTACATACAATATGATAGAACAATGTTAGTAGGAGATCCAAGACGTTCAGAACCTAAAAAATATGGTGGTCCTGGAGCTCGTGCCAGAAAACAGAAAAGTTACAGATAATTTTTTAATTATTTGAATAAAATTCTTTTTAAATAAATTCTTTATTTATATGAATTCTTTATTTATTTGAAATTCTTTATTTATTTGAAATTTTTTAATTGTTTATATTATTAATAATGGGATTATATTTGAATCAATTAATTACAGCATTTAAAATTTTTTATTTATTTGATGATTTATAAATTTATTTGATGATTTATAATATTTTTAAAAATTTCAATATTTTCATTTTAAAGTGTTAATACTTTTTATATTATAAAAATTTAAAATGTATTTTATTTTAAAGATAAAATGTATTTTATTTTAAAGAATTTAAATTATATTTTATAAAAATTAATCAATTATAATTAAATTATATAGTGATAATGGTAATGTTTGTCATTTTTATAATATTTTTATAAATTTAAAATTATTATTCAAATTAAATTTAAATGAATAATGGTACTGTAAATTTAGCGGTTTTTTACAATTTAAAATAAGAAAATAGGCTAAAAATCTGATGGTATGTAAATGACCTAAATTTTTCCTGATTAAAAACCAAATTTCAGAAAATTTCAGATCTTTGAAAACAATATTTCTTTGAAAACAATGTTCTTTTTATACAGATGGAATAATTACAATCATTTTAATATTTATAAATGATGAAATTTTCTAAATTGCCATAATTATAAATTAAAAATATTTTAACTAATAATAAAATTAATGAGGATGTAAATGATTCCAATAAGATGTATGAGTTGTGGAAAACCTGTTTCAGCATACTTTGATGAATTTCAAGCAAGGAAAGCTGAAGGTGAAGATCCAAAAGATATTTTTGATGATATGAATATTAAAAGATATTGTTGCAGACGAATGTTTATAACTCATGTTGAAGTTTGGGAATAACTGTATGCAGTAGTTAATTCTATTTTAAGCTTTTAAATAAATCATATCATTAATAAGTCATATCATTTATAAATTTCTATATATTTTTAGAAAATTCCCATATTTTAAAATTTATCAGTAATATTATTTTAGGAAATTTATATCTAAGGAGAAAAATTAAAAATGAGTAATAAGTTAACAAGATTTGAAAAAGCAAGAATTCTTGGTGCAAGATCCATTCAAATTTCTATGGGTGCAAAACCTAAGGTTAATATTGGAGACTCTTTAGATCCAATTGATATTGCAATGTTAGAACTTGAAGCAGGTGTATTGCCTCTTGATATAATAAGAACCAATAAGTCTTCACAGCAAAAAGAATAGGTAAAAGAATAAAAAGAATAAATAAAAAGAATAAAAATAAATATATAATATTTCATGATTGTTACCCATTCTGATATTATTATTACTACAATAAATTTAATAGTATAAAATTAATTTAATTAATATAAAATTAATTATAATGATTTTGATAAAATTCTTAATAAATAGCTTTTTTAAAAATAAATATTATTGAAATATAAATAAATATTATTGAAATATATTATTTTAAAATTATTTATATTAATTAAAATATATTTATAATATAGTTAATTTTGTAAAGTTCTTAATAAATAAATTCTTTAAAATTAAATATTATTAATTAAAATTTAAAATTAAATATTATTAAAAAGTATTAATTTAAAATTACTTATATTAATTAAAATTTAAAATTATAGATTTTTATTAGATGATATTTAAATTTAAATAATTATAATAAAAAGATTTATCATTCAAAATTTAAAAACTTTTTCATAAGGAATATATTTAAAATTATAGATTTTTATAAATTAATATTTAAAATTGTATAATTATAATAAAAATTAAATAATTATAATAAAAATTAAATAATT
>JAITPS010000244.1 GCA_031289325.1 Candidatus Methanovirga meridionalis | reverse complement strand
TATTACAGTAATTCTTAATAAATTAAATAAATAAACATTACTTTAATAAGAATTACTTTAATAAGAATTACATTAATAAGAATTACTTTAATAAGAATTACTTTAATAAGAATTACTTTAATAAGAATTAATTTAATAAGAATTATTTTAATAAGAATTACTTTAATAAGAATTACTTTAATAAGAATTAATTAAATAAAAATTACTTTAATAAGAATTACTTTAATAAGAATTACTTTAATAAGAATTACTTTAATAAGAATTACTTTAATAAGAATTAATTAAATAAGAATTAATTAAATAAAAATTACATTAATAAGAATTAATTAAATAAAAATTAATTAAATAAGAATTAATTAAATAAAAATTACTTTAATAAGAATTACTTTAATAAAAATTACTTTAATAAAAATTACTTTAATAAAAATTACTTTAATAAGAATTATTTTAATAAGAATTATTTTAATAAGAATTACTTTAATAAGAATTATTTTAATAAGAATTACTTTAATAAGAATTATTTTAATAAGAATTATTTTAATAAGAATTATTTTAATAAGAATTATTTTAATAAGAATTACTTTAATAAGAATTATTTTAATAAGAATTATTTTAATAAGAATTAATTAAATAAAAATTACTTTAATAAGAATTATTTTAATAAAAATTAATTAAATAAGAATTAATTTAATAAGAATTAATTTAATAAGAATTATTTTAATAAAAATTAATTAAATAAAGATTACTTTAATAAGAATTAATTAAATAAAAATTACTTTAATAAGAATTAATTAAATAAGAATTATTTTAATAAAAATGTTTAATTTGCATAAAAATTCAGATTTATATTAAAAAATGAAGATTTATATGAATTTTTTATTAAAGTAAATTTTGCTTATGTTGATTTATTGGATTAAGAACTTATGTTGATTTTTTGGATTAAGAAAATTATTAATATAAGTTTAAATAAAAATAATAATATGAAAATTGAAAATATATTGTTTGCTGGTGAAACTTTATTTAAGAATTTTGATGTTTTTGATTCAGATTATATGCCTCCAAACTATAATTTTAGAGAAAATCAAATGGAAGGTTTAGCAATTTCATTAAGACCTGTCTTTAGAAATTCAAGACCAATAAACACAGTTATATTGGGTCAATGTGCTACTGGTAAAACAACAGCTGTTAAAAAAATATTTGAAATGGTTGAAGAAAATAAAGATGATATAATTTGTTGCTACATTAATTGTCAACTACATAACACTTTATATAGTGTTTTTTCTAAAATTCATAAGGAAATTGTAGGAATTGAACCTCCTGTTTCTGGATTATCCATTACAAGATTGTATCAAATAATTGTTGAACAACTGAAGAAGAAAAAACTTAATTTAATAGTTGCTTTTGATGATATTAATTATTTATTACATGAAGTCGATGTTAATAAGATTTTTTATGATTTGTTAAGGGTTAATGAAGAATATGAGAATGTTAAAATTGGTGTATTTGCAATTTTATCAGATATTGAATTTAGATTTGAATTAGAGAAAAATGTAAGTAGTGTTTTTTCTCCTCATGAAATTCTATTTCCACCATATTCTTATAATGAAATTCATGATATTCTTTTAGATAGAGTTAAAGCTGGTTTTTATTCTAATGTTATATCTGATGAATTGCTTGATGAAGTAACTAATCATACCTATGAAAGTGGAGATTTAAGAGTGGGTATTAATCTTCTAAAAATTGCTGGAAACATTGCAGAATCCAACGGTAGTAGGTTTATTGAAGATAAACATCTGGATGAGGCAATAGCTAAAAATGTTTCTGCTAATCTAAAACAAAGTTTAGAATCTTTAAGTGAAGAAGAGAAAAAAATTATAGAATTAATATCTAAAGAAGATAAAGTTTTCAATGCTAAAGATCTTTTCAATGATTTCAATAAAAAAACAGGTTTAAAGTATCATAAATTTAATACCATTTTGAATAAATTAGAATTCTTAAGATTGATTGATATTAAATTCACTGGTAAAGGAACAAGGGGTAATTCAAGACAAATCATTTTAAGATTTAATATAGATGATATAAATAAATGTCAACTATAAACCTTAAAAAAAGGAATTTCATCTCTAAAAAAAATAATCTCTAAAAAAATATAGTGGTTTTAACAAAGTTCTTAATAAATAACTTTTTTAAAAATAAATTTTTTTAAAAATAAATATTATTAAAAAATATTAATTTAAAATTATTTAAATTAATTAAAATTTAAAATTATAGATTTTTATAAAATGATATTTGAAATTAAATAATTTAATAGAAAAATTCAGCACTTTAAAATTTAAGAACTTTATCGTAGTGACTATAAATAGTATAAAATAGCTATTTTTATAAAAAAAATAATAAATAGACTCTATATTAGAATCTATTCATTGTTTAAATTTTAATCAACAATTCCTTCACTCACGATTTTAAATACACATTCTCCTTCTGGAAGATGTGGACTATCTACAAGTCTTGCTATTCTTTTGCCAGCGAGACCTTTTTTAAGCCAAAGCCTATATGTTGAAGCATGTCCTAAAACATGCCCACCAATTGCCTTTGTTGGACTTCCAAAAAAAGCATCTGGTCTTGCTTGAACCTGGTTTGTTAAGAAGATAGCTACATTGTATGTGGTAGCAAGGTTTTGAAGTGTGTGTAAATGTTGATTGAGTTTTTGTTGTCTTGTTGCTAAAGACTCTCTTCCTATATATTCTGCTCTGAAATGAGCCATTAAAGAATCAACAATAATTAATTTAATGTTGGTTCCACTTTGAATTAGTTCATTTATTTTTTCAGCCATTAATATTTGGTGAGAAGAGTTAAATGCCCTTGCAATATGGATTTTTTGCAATGTTTCTTGAGGATCAAAATCAAATGCAGCAGATATTTGCTCTATTCTTTCAGGACGGAAAGTATTTTCAGTATCAATGAATACTGATTCTCCATCTAAACCACCATCATCTAAGGATGATTGGACTGTAACAGCTAATTCATGAGCAATTTGACTTTTACCAGATCCAAACTCACCAAACACTTCAGTGATTGATTGAGTTTCGATTCCTCCACCAATTAGCTCATTAAAAGCTTTACATCCAACATTAATTCTACCTACTTCTTTTCGACGTTCCATTACATCAAAAGCTGTTTCAAAATCTATTTGTTCAGCTTTTCTTGCAGCTTCAATTACTTTTTCAGCTACACCTTCTCCAATTTCTGCTTTAACAGCTAATTCTTTTGCAGTAGCAGTTGCTAATCGCATCATATCTGCGAATCCAGCATCTCTTAATTTTTGTGCTGTTTTTTCTCCAACACTCGGTAAATCTTCAAGTTCAACCATAATATCCCTCACTTTTTATTTTTAAATTTAATTTTAACAATTTAAAGATTTTTAGATATAATTTTCTTTGGTTTTAATCTAATTTCTTCATTGTAATCATCGAAGTCAACATCAACTATTAAAGTTAATTCTAAATTAATTAAATCTTCAACCTTTTCTTTTAATCCATCATCATCATTTTTAATAATTTCATCTTTATTCATTTCAAGCAACTTTTCAGCTAAATATGAAAAGAATGTAACAGAAATATCACCAGTATCATCTTCAATTCTTAAAGGTAGCATTACAAGATAATTCGGTTCATCAAAATCATCACCACAATAATCACAAGCATATTCATCATCAACTTGTTCAAGACGATTATTACAGCTTGGACATCTTGGTAAAAGTAATTTATCTCCACTGATTTCAGATATTCTACCAACGACTTTTATATTTTTATCGTCATCTTCTAACTCACCAATGGTTTTTTCAACATAAATCTTTTCTTCAAGTTCTCCATGAGTGGGAAGGTCTTTTAAATCTCCTTCACCAACTTTTGAAACCTTTGAGTTACTACCAACACTTAACTCTAATTGGTCATTTCTAAAGGTGATGCGAGGATTTTCAATTTTTATAGGATCTCCAATTTCATAAGCTATTTCTGCTTTATCATCCCAAAATGAAGCTTTAATTGATCCAGTTTCATCAGCTAAATCTATTGACCTTACCAAACCAATCTTTCCATCTTGTCTTTCGAATTCATTTGGCTCTTGAATGTCAAATATCCTTGCTATTAATCTAACATAGTTATCATCCTCATCTAAGTCTTCAACTTTTTTGGTGGTGTAAATTTTATCTTCAAGTTCACTAAAACTTGGTAAATCTTCAACATCACTTTCTTTACATTGAATTACTCTGGAAGTTTTACCTACATTTAATTCTACACTGAATAGTCCTAATCTTGTTTTTGCATTTTCAATTAAAACAGGTGTTCCAGGTAAAAGATTTGAGTTTGCTTTATCATCCCAAAATGATACTTTAACAACACCAGTTTCATCAGCTAAATCTCCAGACCTAACTATACCTGGTGATCCATCTTCTCTTTGAAACTCTCTTGGATCATTTACATTGATTATTCTTCCAAGAACATCAACTTCTACACCATCCTCCTCATAATCTTGAACTTGTTCTATTTTGACTGGACCAAGCTGATTTTTATACTCATTTAAAACATTGATTAAAGCCGTATCTCCAGATGGATCTTTAACTATTCTTGAATTCCAATTGGTATTAACCTTATAACCAGATGGAGAATATTCATCAAATTCTATATTTACTCCTTTAACCTCTATTATTTCTCCTTTATTTAAATCTAATTTTGTATCATCATTCCATAGAGTCACTCTTATATCAGCGGTATCATCTTTTATTTCAATTGATTTAACATAACCTGTAGTGCCATCTGCTCTTTCAAATGATATTGTATCATGAATTTTAGTAACAATACCCAATAAGTTAACATTTTTCATTTCATGAGCTTCAGCTATTTTAGTTATTACTTCTTCAAATTCAGGAACATCAAACTCGCCTTTTACAATTTTACCATCCCAATGTGAGAGAGAGATTTCTCCATTTCTATCTCTTGCTTGTGCAGATAAAATTTTGATTGTGTCTCCTTCATTTAGGTCTAATTCATCAACAAGCTCAACATCATTGTTCCATAAAGTGTAAGTCACTTCTCCAGATTTATCTTTGATATCCAAAGATCTAACTTTGCCTTCTTTACCATTTTTATCAAATGTCCTTGTAGATGTAATTCTGATAATTCTACCAATTATATTAACCTTTTCATCAGGATCTATATCAGCAATTGGAGTAATAACTTCCTTATATTCAGGTAATGTTTTGTACTCATTACTATCTAAAACTTCTATTGAAGAACGAGGTTGTAGATGAAGTTCTAATTTTGAATTGTATCCACTTTTGACTTCTCCGTCAGGAATTTTAACTACATCTCCTTCTTTAATATTTTTCAATAGCTTAATACTTTCAGTCCATAAAACAACTTTTAATTCACCAGTATCATCAGATAAAATAATGTTGGCAAGTTTACCTTCCTTTCCTTTTCTTGATGTAAATTTTTTAGGGTTGGAAATAGCCATTATTCTACCAATAACTGGAATTTTAGCACCAGGTTCTAATTTTGAGATTTTATTCATGGCATGTTCTTTTTTATCAGATCTTTTTTCATTTTCTTCATCAATAAAACTGCCTACAATCATTCTTGCTATGTCAAGGTCATTCATAAAACTAACATCAACATATTCTTTTTTCATGTCTTTTAGTTTCTCTAAAAATTCTTCTTTACTTATTTTATCTGCGATTTTTGCATATTCTTCATTTATTTTCGGTTCCATATTAAACCCTCACATTTCTAACTATTTGTTTAAATGTCTATATTTATATTAATTTGGATAGAGCATTTCAAAACTAATCAAAAAATTTTAAAGTTAAATACTTAACTTGAGTTAATTTTAAAGTTAAATACTTAATTTAAGTTAATTTTAAAGTTAATATATCCATGAATTAACAAAATAGTAAGAATACCTACTATAAAACAATAAAATAAATATGTATTAATCTTTATATTTTATATAATTTTTTTATTATATTTATTATGGTTTATACTATATTTATAATTGCTTATAATAAGTAATAAATTCATATAAAAATTTAAGTATTTGTTATATATAAATAAATCTGATTTTTATTATTTTATAATATTTTTATTATTACTACAATGTTAATTGGTTATCTATAATGTTAGTAATCATTTAACACTAAAATAAATAACATTTTAAAATAAATAATATTAATAAATAACATTTTGGAATAAATAATATTAATAAATAATCCATATCTTAATAATCATATTATTTATTTAATACAAATTTAAATTTTTATAATAATAAATTGTGTTGAACTTATATATAAATGTTATTACAAAAACTCAAAATTTTATGTATTAATGATTATGAATATAGTTATATTGTAATAAATTGTAATAAATTTTATAGTATAAGATTGTAGTATAAGACTTTTATAGTATAATGCTTAAATTTTTATAAAAATTACTATTTTAAAGTGCAAATAATTTGGTTTTAAGCTAATATAAAATCTAATAAAACATAATCTAAAAAATAGAAGATTTTAAATTAAAAAAATTATTTTATTTAGAAGATATTATATTCCTTATGAAAAAGTTCTTAAATTTTGAAAACAAATTTTTTTATTAAATTAATTAATTTTAAACATTACTTCGTGAAAATTTATAATTTTAAACTTTAAATAATATTAATGTATTTTAATTAATATAAATAATTTTTAATTAATATAAATAATTCTTAAATAATATAAATAATTTTTAATTAATATTTTCTAATTTAATTAATATTTTTTAATTTAATTAATATTTTTTAATTTAATTAATATTTTTTAATTTAATTAATATTTTTTAATGATACTTATTTTTAAAAAGGTTATTTATTAAGAACTTTATTAAAACCAGTATATCTAAAATAAAATTAGAAAATAGTTAAAATTAGAAAATAGTATTATAGCTTAAATAAATATAGTTATTATGAAAAAGTTCTTAAATTTTGAACTATAAGTTTTTTTATTAAATTTTAAATTTTTTTATTAAATTATTTAATTTCAAATATCAATTTATAAAAATCTATAATTTTAAATTTTAAATAATAAAAATAAATTTTAAGTAATAAAAATAAATTTTAAATAATAAAAATAAATTTTAAATAATAAAAATAAATTTTAAATAATAAAAATAAATTTTAAGTAATAAAAATAAATTTTAAATAATATAAATAAATTTTAAATAATAAAAATAAATTTTAAATAATGAAAATAATTTTAAACTAATATTTTTTAATAATATTTAATTTTAAGAAAAATAATTTATTAAGAACTTTATCAAAACCAACATATAAAAAATAAATGATAATTATAAAAAATAAATATTAAAAGGCAAAAATTATGAAAACATTAAAATAATCTATTAAAAAGATATGAATGGGGAGATTAATATTAAAATCAATTTTAAACATAGTATTGATGGTAAAGATTTAATAATAGCTATTGCTCAAGATTATAAAACTTTGCAAGTTTTAATGGTTGCTTACATGGATAAAATTGCATTAGAAAAGACTTTAAAAACTAAAAAAGCTCATTATTGGAGTACTTCACGAAAGGCATTATGGTTAAAAGGTGAAACTTCAAAGAATTTTCAGTTCGTTAAAGAAGTTTTGATTGATTGCGATATGGATAGCATCCTATTAAAAGTTGAACAAATTAATGGGGCATGTCATACAGGATATAAATCTTGTTTTTTTAGAGTTTTAGATTCTGATAAAATAGCTAAAAACTCTTATAAGATAGATGAAATAAGTGAAGATGATTTAAATATAATTTTAGATAAAGTATTTAATCCTTGAAGTTGATTTAATGAAAGTTAAACAAATGAATATTAAAAAAGATATGACTATTGATGAGTTAATAACTGAGTTTGAACTTTCTGGTGTTTTAGGTGCTGGTAGAGTTGGACGAGCAAGCAGACTACTTTCAAAAATGATTTCAGATGAGGAAACTAAGATATTTTTAAGTATGGGTGGACCACTTGTTCCAGGAGGATTAAGGAATATAATTGTTCAAATGATTAAAGATAAACAAATTGATGTTTTAATTACCAGTGGGGCTAATATAACCCATGATCTACTTGAATCATTTGGTGGAAGTCATTACAAGGGTTATGGTTTTGATGATGATCATCTTAATCATGAAGGAATTGGTCGTATAGGTGATATTTATACTAAAAATGAGGATTTTGAAGTTTTTGAAAAAGAAATAACACATATTTTTAGTGAAATAGCTATTTCTAACCCTGATACAATATCAATAAAAGATTTATTGGAAGAAATTGGGAAAAGAGTTAAGGATGAAAATTCAATTTTAAAGACAGCTTATGAAAACAATGTTAGTATATTTGCACCAGGACTTGTTGATAGCATGTTAGGATTGCAATTATGGATGTTTACTCAAGATCATGATTTAATTGTGGATGCAGTTAAAGATATGCATACTTTATATGATATAGTTTTTAAAGCAAAACGTGTTGGTGCTGTTATTTTAGGGGGAGGTCTTCCTAAACATTATGCCTTAGCTTCTAATCTTTTTAAAGGAGGAGTGGATTCAGCTATTCAAATAACAATGGATAGAAGCGAGACTGGAAGTTTAAGTGGGGCTCCACTTGAAGAGGCAAAGTCATGGTCTAAAGCAAAAATAGAATCAGACTTAGTAACTGTAATTGGAGATGTTACCATTCTTTTCCCATTAATATTAGCTGGTGCTATAGATAAAATAAATTAAACACTTATTAATTATAGATGATTTTATGAGTTCAATTGTAATGGCTATTCTTTATGAATTATCAGATTTGAATTATCAGATTTGAATTATCAAATTTGAATTATCAGATTTGAATTATCAGATTTTTTAATTAACAAGGTGTTTGAAATTCTTCAAAAAATAAATAATCCACACCCTTAATTTATCAAAAATAAATAGTGGATAGGAATAAAATTAATTCATTACTAAAAATTGAATACCTAAAAACATTAAATATTTTAATGAATATAATTTTAAAAATATATTTATATTAAGGTATTAATTTCGAGGATATAATACTTTTTTATATAGTCATTATGAAAAAGCTCTTAAATTTTAAAATAATAAATTTTTTTATTAAATTATTTAATTTTAGATATTTTTATATTAAATTATTTAATTTTAGACAATTTTTATTAAATTATTTAATTTTAGATATTTTTATATTAAATTATTTAATTTTAGATATTTTTATATTAAACTATTTAATTTTAGATATTTTTTTATTAAATTATTTAATTTTAGATATTTTTTTATTAAATTATTTAATTTTAGATATTTTTATATTAAATTATTTAATTTTAAATATTAAATTATAAAAATCTATAATTTTAAGTTTTAAATAATATAAACTTATTTTAATTAATATAATTAATTTTAAATAAATATATTTTAATAATTAAATATATTTTAATAATATTTATTTTTAAAAAAATTATTTATTAACAACTTTATCAAAGCTAATATAGTCAAACATCAAAAATAAATCGTGATAATTAACTATATAATAAAAATTACAATACTTTAATTTATTGTATTTTAATTTATTATACTTTAATTTATTATACTTTAATTTATTATACTTTAATTTATTATACTTTAATTTATTATACTTTAATTTATTATACTTTAATTTATTATACT
>JAITPS010000220.1 GCA_031289325.1 Candidatus Methanovirga meridionalis | reverse complement strand
ACAAACTTTATAAAAAGTCAATAAATAAGCTTTAATCCTTGTTTTAGTGGAATTTAAAACATTTCATAAACTATTTATATTATAAAAAAGTCAATAAATAAATTTTAATCCTTGTTTTAATTGAATGAAATTAAATTTATTGAATGATATGACTTTCAAATAGTCAATAAATAAATTTTAATCCTTGTTTTAGTGGAATAAACCTATGTGTATACTGGGAATGGGAATTATAAATCAATAGATAAGTTTTAATCCTTGTTTTAGTGGAATTAGATTAGAATCTACAATACTTAGTAAAGGAGATGAGTCAATAAATAAATTTTAATCCTTGTTTTAGTGGAATCCTTTAGACATGATAAGAAAAATAGAATTTTTAGACAGTCAATAAATAAGTTTTAATCCTTGTTTTAGTGGAATAGATTTGGATAGATGATCATGCAGCGGATTCATTGTCAATAAATAAATTTTAATCCTTGTTTTAGTGGAATAATGATACAATGAGTCGATTCATAGCTGATTGGAAAGTCAATAAATAAGTTTTAATCCTTGTTTTAGTGGAATAGCTAAGATTTTTTCTTGAATCATCTTAAAAAAACATTGAAAATGCTTATTTTTTTGAAGTTTTGTGCAAACCTCGAAAACCTAACCATAATAATATAATATTAACACAACCTAATATAAATAGTTTTCGAATTTATGTATTTAATTAGAAAATATTTTTAATTTTTAAACTCCTTTTTATTTAAATAATTTTTAGAGGTTATATGGTGTTAGAAATAAAGTAAATTTTCAAGCATTTTCCATGTTTATTTAATACCATAACATATTTTACATGCCTGGAAGTCTAAAGGTACATTAAAATTATCCATAAAATGAAAAATAAATTCAATATTACCCATAATATTTAAATATAAAGCAATATAACTCATTTAAATCTTGAACAAAATCTAAATAGATTTTTAAGAACATTACTTCAATAATAACAAACAAAATCTCATAATATCAATAAATAGAATTAATAAAGCTTTAAAAATGTTAAGCATGCCTATTAAATATTTGGATTTTGCTTTAAAGTATTTTTACTATAGATTATTTTCCACATATTCAACAAAGCTTAATTATCTACTTATTCGTTATATCAAAACTTAAATCAGGATATTTTAATTAAAATCCCAGATAAAAATGTACTTTTAGGAAACAATGTATGTGTTTACTTAAAACATGGTGAAAAACACAAGAACATGCTTCGATTTTTGCTCAAAATCTAATATCCTATATTTATTAGGAACTTTATCAATATTTTTTTCTCTTGTATATTTGAAAAGTAGTGAAATTTTCGATATTGTGCCAATAAATAAATTTCAATCTCTGTTTTAGTGGAATATGATCTACTGATGTATAAGTATACAGATTGGAATGGTTAATAAAAGCTTTAATCCTTGTTTTAGTGGAATATGAAATATGACTTTTTACCCAGCACTAACAATCAAATCAATAAGTTTTAATCCTTGTTTTAGTGGAATGGTTTGTCCTACTCTTTCACTAGTATTGTTATTCTGTTTTACCAATACCTCCTGTGGCATGGATTCCATTTTCTATTACTCTTTCACTAGTATTGTTATTCTGTTTTCCATCACTTAATTTACTATTTTGAAGTAATGTAGTTGCAGCAACACTGTTTATAAGCAGGAGGAGTAACACTATTAGTGCTACTCTTCTTGACTTCATTTAATCAACTAATTATAGTTTATACCAAAATAGGCTGTATTAGTAATAGATATTGAAGATAAACCATCAGTAATAAATCCTCCACATATAACTATAGATTTATTCTCCATATCAGAATAACCTGTGGCATAATAAGCTATTACACCACTTAAACGAGTTTTCAAATCAACTCTATAATTACCTGATTCATCTGTAAATACAGAACCAGCACTAACTTTATTAAAAGTACTTACTGGAAAATAAAATGCTCCTGTATTAGACCCTATTAATGCACCATTAAGATAAATAAATAAACTTTTATTAACATAGTTATTAGAACCACCATAATGACCAGATAATATTTGATTATTATTAATATTGGCTGTTAATAATCCGCCATTGCTATTTGCATTTGTAGTTGCTGCATTAGTTGTGGATATTCCAATTAATAATGCTACTATAATACCAAATAATATATTTCTATTCATTTAATCATCTTCTCCTTTAATGACTAAAGTTTTAACATAGAATATTCTATAGTCATCTTTTAATTCAAAATCATCAAACACTTTAACTTTTAACGGATACTTATCAACATGGTTATTAAACAAAATCAAATCAATAAGTTTTAATCCTTGTTTTAGTGGAATAGCTAAGATTTTTTCTTGGATCATCTTAAAAAAAACATTAAAAATGCTTATTTTTTTGAAATTTTGTGCAAACCTCGAAAATCTAATCCTATTAATATGGTATTGCACAATCCAATATAAATAGTTTTCGAATTTATGTATTTAATTATTGAAAATATTTTTAATTTTTAAACTCCTTTTTATTTAAATAATTTTTAGAAATTACATGATGTTAGAAGTAAATTTTCAAGCATTTTCCATGCTTATTAAATGCTATAACACATTGTGCATACCCTGAAATCTAAAATCAGATTAAGATTAGCCATAAAAATGAAAAATAAATTCAATATTAACCATAATGTTTAAACACAAAACTGTATAATCCATTTAAATCTTGGACAAAATCTAAGCAGATTTTTAAGAACCTTACTTCACTAATAACAAACAAAATTTTATAATAACAATAAATAGAATTAATCCTTGTTTTAGTGGAATA
>JAITPS010000010.1 GCA_031289325.1 Candidatus Methanovirga meridionalis | reverse complement strand
ATTTTATAGTGTTCTGTATAATTAATGTACTTTATTATAATCAAAAAATTTTTTGCAAATTATTTTTTAAATATTAATATTTATCTTTTAAATTTAATTTAAAGAAATAAAAATCATTTAAATTACAAATATTTAATTGAATTTTATAAAATTAATAAAAAGAAAATAATATTACAAAACAATACACTTCTTTTTATTTCCCTTGCTAAATTTATTTATCTAAAATTTTAGAAAATTTTATATGATGGTTATGAATGCAAAATATATTAGTGTTTATTAAAAATTATTCTCATTTACTAAAAATTATTTTTATTTACTAAAAATTATGCTTAATGAAAATTGAGGAAAAATATGATTTTAATTACTGGAGCAGGAGGATATATTGGTGCTCATGTTAATAAATTAATGCATGATAAAGGTTATCAGACAATAGTTTTAGATAATCTTATTAATGGTCATAAAGAAATGGTTAAATGGGGAGAATTTATAGAGGGTGATTTAAAAGATACTAAATTATTAAAATCCGTCTTTGAAAAATATGATATAGAAGCAGTGATGCATTTAGCTGCTTTAGCATCTGTTAAAGAATCTGTTGAATTTCCACAGAAATATTATAAAAATAACTTCCAATACACATTGAATCTTTTAAATGTCATGGAAAAATTTAATGTGAATAAATTTATCTTTTCTTCAACAGCTTCTGTTTATGGAGAACCTGAATTCATCCCCATATCTGAAGAACATCATCTTAAACCAATTAATCCGTATGGAAAATCAAAATTAATGGTTGAAAATTTTTTACTTGAAAAATCTAAAAAGTCTGATTTTAATTATGTGGCACTTAGATACTTTAATGCATCTGGTGCAGATTTAAGTGGTGAAATTGGAGAAATTCATGTTCCTGAAACTCACCTAATTCCCATTGTTTTAGATGTTGCATTAGGTAAAAGAGAGAAAATAGCTATTTTTGGTGATGATTATCCAACTCCAGATGGAACTTGCATTCGAGATTATGTGCATGTCAACGATATAGCAGCAGCTCATTTTAAAGGTTTTGAATTTTTAGACAATAATAAAAGTGGTATTTTTAATTTAGGCATGGGTAAAGGATTCTCTGTAAAAGAAATTATAGAAAGTTGTGAAAAAGTCACATCTTGTGAAATACCAACGATTGTTGAAGATAGACGAGAAGGAGATCCAGCTATTTTAATAGCTGATAATAAGAAAGCAGAAAAAGTTTTAAAATGGAAGAGTAAATTTAATAATATTGATGATATAATTGAATCAGCTTATAATTTCCAAATAAAAATCTAATTAATGGATGGTTATCTCAAATATGTTACTGGTGCAATATGAAAACATATAGGTAATTTTTCATCATTTAATAACATGTTAAATTTTCTTTTAGATGATTTTTTATTATCTCATTTGAGAATATTAGATATTCTTTCAACGTAGTTATCTAAATCTTCCAATTCTTTTTTTTATCTCTAATCTGTATTCCCTTATTTGTTTTTTAATTTTCATATTCCGTTTTTTGGATTTTTATGTTTATTTCTTCTTGTCTTATCCATTTTTTCTTAAAATTTTCAATTTTATTATTATAACTGTTTATTTCCTTTGTTGTAATTATTTATAATTGATCAAAATAGATTTATATTATTTATAATTTAAAATTATAGATTTTTATAAAGTAATATTTAAAATTAAATATTTTAATAATATTTTAATAAAAAAAATTATCACTTTAAATTAAAATTAAAGCAAGTAAATTTTTAAAAATGTGGATTGTTGGATGACCTCAATAATATTTAATATCTATTTAAATAAATTAAATATAGTGATGTAAAGAATGTTTGTAATTAATCATTTATTTTTAAATATCTTATTATTGAGAATTTATTTTCAACTTAGGAGAATTTATTTACATGTTTAAAAATTTCAATTAATATTATAGTGGATTTGATAAAGTTCTTAATAAATAATTCTTTTTAAAATTAAATATCATTAAAAAATATTAATTTAAAATTAATTATATTAATTAAAATAAATTTATATTATTTAAAATAAACTTATATTATTTATAATTTAAAATTATAGATTTTCATGAAATAATATTTAAAATTAAATAATTTAATAAAAAAATTATCATTTCAAAATTTAAGAACTTTTTCATTATGAATACAAATTAATTTTTTAAATAATAATTTTTATTTCTTCATTTTTAAAAATAATAACTATAATTTTTTTAATTAAAAATTTAATAAATTCTAAAATATTAATTAAAAATTTAATAAATTCTAAAATATTAATTAAAAATTTAATAAATCCTAAAATATTAATTAAAAATCATATTAAATTATTTATGAATAAATTTACAATTAACTATAACATGATAAGTGAGTGATTTTAATGACAAGCACAGAAAAAATGATTTGTTTAGTGGATGGAGAACATTATCTTCCTGTAACTAAAGCAGCAATTAATGTTTTTGAAGATATGAACCATATTGAGGTAGTAGCTATTGTATTCATTGGGGGGACTGAAAAATTAAGAACCGATGATCCAGATAGTTACAGTAAAATGATGGGGTGGCCTGTTCATTTTGGTGAAAATGAAGATGAAATACCTTATGATTTAATTGTGGATATGATTAGAAAATATGATGCTGATGTTGTCATGGATTTAAGTGATGAACCAGTTTTAGATTATACTAAAAGATTTAAAATAGCTTCAAAAGTTTTATCTCTTTCAGTATCATATAAAGGTCCTGATTTTAATTTCCAACCATTAACCCAATATGATTTACTTGAAAAGCCATCGATTAAAATATTAGGGACAGGTAAAAGAATAGGTAAAACAGCTGTTTCAGCGTTTGCTGCAAGAGAAATCCATAAAAATAATTATAATCCCTGTGTAATAGCTATGGGTAGAGGAGGACCTGAAGTTCCTGAAATAGTTCATGGAGATGAGATAGAAATAACTCCAGAATTCCTAATGGAACAATCAAATAGAGGAGTTCATGCAGCATCAGACCATTGGGAAGATGCTTTAATGAGTAGAGTATTAACTATTGGTTGTAGGCGATGTGGTGGAGGAATGGCAGGGGATGTTTTCTTAACAAATATGGAAGATGGTGCTAAAATAGCTAATAAACAAGACTCTGAATTTCTTATTTTTGAAGGAAGTGGTGCAGCTATTCCACCAATAAAAACCAATAGAAATATAGTATTAATTGGAGCAAATCAACCTTTAATCAACATTGAGAATTTCTTTGGACCGTTTAGAATTTCTTTAGGTGATTTAATTATTTTAACAATGTGTGAAGAACCAATGACATCAAAAGAAAAAGTTAAGAAAATCGAAGATCTTGTAAAAGAAATTAATCCAGATGCAACAGTAATTTCAACTGTTTTTAGACCTAAACCATTAGAGGATATAAAAGGTAAAAATGTTATTTTCGCAACAACAGCACCAGATACAATAAAAGATGTTTTAATAGAATACCTTGAGAAAGAATATGGTTGTAAAGTTGTTGGAATGACTTCTCATCTGTCCAATAGACCTTTACTTAAAAAAGATATTAATAAATACCTTGATAAAGCAGATATTATGTTAACAGAACTTAAAGCAGCAGCTGTTGATGTTGCAACAAAAGATTCTATTGAAGCAGGTCTAAAAGTTGTTTATTGTGATAACATACCAATAGCTATTAATGAAACGTATCCCGATTTATCAAAATCTATAATCGATTTAGTTGATTTAGCTATTGAAGATTTTAATGATTAACTAATAGATTAGCTAAAATGGTGTTTTTTTGAAAGAAGAGCAGATTAAAAAACTATTAAACTTTACAATTAAAGAGAATAATGTAATCAAGGCTTTAAAACTTCCCCAAGAAATTTTTCTCCCTTTACTTTTTTCTATTCGTTATGGTGGGGATTGGAGTCTTAAGAAAAATTCTAAAAAGTTAATGTCTGTAAAAGAAAAATTAACTAAATACGATGAGAATAAAAAGGTTGGTTACACCTTAGAATTAATTTATCTATTCGTTAATCCAACACTAATTTCAGAAATTGGTAAAATTTATAGGATGGAAAAGTGTAGTAATAATAATGAAAGGAAATTAGTTGAAAGACCTTATAAAGTCACAATTGATGGAGAATATATTATTAAAGCAACACTCGATCCTAAAAGCATGAAAATTTTTTTAAAACATTTGAAAGGGCCATTAAGCTTCACAGGTTCAGGTGCTTATGGTGTTTCTCATGAAATAGAACATCTTAATCATGATAAAATTAAAGGTATTCCATTCTATGACTTTGAATATGTTTTAGAGGAATGATTATTAATAATATTTTCATATACCTTTAATGAAAAGTTTTATATTCTGAAATCATAAAGTATAAGATTTTTATTAGTTAAAATCAAAGGATAATTTTTTTTTTTACTATGTTATAGTTACTATGGAAGAGTTCTTAAATTTTGAACGATGAATTTTTCTATTAAATTATTTAATTTCAAATATTATTTTATAAAAACCTATAATTTTAAATTTTAAATAATATAAATGTATTTTAATTAATATAAATAATTTTAATTTAATATCTTTTAATTTAATATCTTTTAATTTAATATTTTTTAATTTAATATTTTTTAATTTATAGTGTTATAAAAAATGTTTGTAATTAATCATTTATTTTTAAATATCTTATTTTTAAATATCTTATTTTTAAAAATTTCAAATTAATATTAAATTAATTTTTTAAATAATGATTTTTATTTTTTTATTTTTAAAAATAATAATTATAATTTTTTTAATTAAAAATTTAATACTTATGCTGTAATTTAAAAAATCTCATTACTTAAAAACATTATTTCATATACTATAATTTAATATTTTTTAATTTAATATTTTTTAATTTAATATTTTTTAATTTAATATTTTTTAATTTAATATTTTTTAATTTAATATTTTTTAATTTAATATTTTTTAATTTAATATTTTTTAATTTAATATCTTTTAATTTAATATCTTTTAATTTAATATCTT
>JAITPS010000254.1 GCA_031289325.1 Candidatus Methanovirga meridionalis | reverse complement strand
ATTTTTTAATATCTTATTTTTTAATATCTTATTTTTTAATATCTTATTTTTTAATATCTTATTTTTTAATATCTTATTTTTAAATATCTTATTTTTAAATATCTTATTTTTAAATATCTTATTTTTAAATATCTTATTTTTTAATATCTTATTTTTTAATATCTTATTTTTTAATATCTTATTTTTTAATATCTTATTTTTTAATATCTTATTTTTAAATATCTTATTTTTAAATATCTTATTTTTTAATATCTAATTTTTTAATATCTAATTTTTAAAAACCTCAAATTGAGATTAAATTAATTTTTTAAATAATAATTTTTATTTTTTTTATTTTTAAAAATTTCATTATTAAATTTGTTCAATTAGAAAAACGAAGTTTTCATGTACTTAAAAATATTATTACATAGAATATGAAAAAAAAATAATAATTTAAATAATAAAAAAAGCCTTGATATAAATATAACAATAAATTATGAAGAAAAAATTAATTAAAAAATTAATTAAAAAAAAATTAATAAAAATAACCCATTAATTAAAGTAACCCATTAATTAAAGTTTTAGAAGATGTTCAATAATTATTTTTATCAAAATTTTAAAAACTTTTGTTTTAATGACTTTTGTTTTTAATGAATTAATATAATAAACTTTTAAATATAAATTAATCTTGTATACAATATTTAAATTTAAATATTTAAATTTAAATTAAATTATTCATTTAAATATTAATTTAATAGCTTAAAAAATTAATAAAATTCAAAAATTGAATGAATTATTAAACAAACTCTTTTAAAATAAAAAATAAAAAGTAGATGTTAAATAAATTAACATTTACATTTTTGTGATTGGACAGCTAACTTAACATCTTCGCCTTTAACTGTTTTACGACCAGCATGTTTTGCATAAGAAAGAGCTTTCTCTGCTACAACAGTAGCAGAATTTTCTAATGCTTCAACTAAAGCTACTTTCGCATCCTCACTTATTCTTTCAGCTCCAGCATTTTTAAGTAATCTTGCAACAGGTGCAATTGGTAATTCATTTTTTGCCATAATTTCATATCTCCACGATTTTTTATATAAAATATTTTTTTAATAATAAGTACTAAAATATATAATTTACTTATTATCAAAGTTAATTAAGTAAGTCATTATATTTAAATGTATCTCTTATTTGATGGTGTCAAAAAGCATGGAGTTTTGAAAAATTAGTTAACATTTATAAATGTCTTGCTGTGCAATCATTGTAAGGAAGAAATTATTTTGGATTAAAACAATTTATTTATTAATTTAGATGTTTTAAGAAAGTTAATTTTATTATAAAAAGTTAAAATTATTTTAATTTAAAAAATTTATAGTCTTATCCCTCCTATTTATTGAAATTTTTTATTTTTTTTCTTTAGTTAAAGTATTATTCATGACTTTAGTAATATCAGGTTTATCGTTCATGAAATTAGTTAATTTTTGATTAAGAACTGATATATTACTTGTTAGTGTTTTTAAAGCTATTAATTGTCATGAACAGTGTTATGTAATAATTTATATATAAAGATAACTGTTTAAATCTTATGAGTCATTGATAAAACACATTTTCACTAAAAATTGTGTCTAATATTAAGTTAATAAAAGCTTAAAGAAATATTGGATCTCATACAGATCATGAAAATGTTAATGTTCAACACGAGACTTCCACACTTTTTGAAATTCTCCCTTTTTTTCTATAAGTCTTAATTTAGTTAAAATTTCAAAGTTTAGTTAAAATTTCCAAGAAATAATAGCTTAATATTGGTTTAACAAGTAGCTTTGATAAAGTTCGTAATAAATAATTTTTTTAAAAATAAATATTAATTTTAAAAAATTTTCTATTTTTTAAAATTAGAAACGAAAAATCTTTGATTTTCCTAAGTTATCTTCGATAACAAATCTTTGATTTTATGTATTGAAATTTTTTATTTCAATTAGAAAAACGAAGTTTTTCTGTACTTAAGAACATTATTTCATAACCATATATAAATTTTTTGAATTGTTGTTAAGACGGAAAAAAATAAAAAGATATATATGTAGTGTAAATGCTAATGTATAACATGAAGTTTTGTATAAAATATGCAACAACTTTATTTAATAATATAATATTAAATGAAATAAAAAAAGACAATATTCAATTGAATTATATTTTAATAATTTAAAAATAGCTATTATCATTTAATAAAGTATTAAATGAAATAAAATGAAAAATAAATTTATTATTATGGTTAAAAAATTTCTTTTTAATATTCAGATAATAAATAGTTTTTTATAATGCTATCATACAATATAATTCAAAATAAATTGTAAAATAGGTGATTTTGATGACAGTGAAAATTGATGATGAAAAATGTGGACATATTTCTAATTGTCCTGCAGATGGATTATGTATCTTAATATGCGAACAAGAAGCATTGATAGAAGAAAACAACGATGTTAAAGTTGTTGATGAGAACTGTAATGAATGTGGACTCTGTATTTCAAACTGTCCTAATCAAGCTATAGTTCAAGTTGGTTAAAATGATAAGTGTAGCACGAAAAGGAAAAGAAGTAAGAGAATTAAGCCATGACAATGATAAATGTGTTGGTTGTGGAATATGCTCTGATCTATGTCCTACATCTGCATTAAAGCTTGGACCAGTCTTACCAATAGCAAGAGGAATTCTAAAAAAAGATTTTATTAACATGAATGAGCAAAATTGTGTTCTTTGTGGATTATGTTCATTTGCATGTCCATTCAATGCACTCGACTTAAAAATTAATGGTGTCAGTGCAAAAACTTTCCAAAACTATCCTAAATGGGATTATGGTACAAAAATCAATGACGAAGAGTGTATATACTGTGGAAGATGTGAATTGTACTGTCCAAGAGATGCCTTGTTTGTTAATAGAGAACTTCCAAAAGTAGAGGATCTTGTGCGAGGTCATATAGAGACAAATGAGGATAAATGTATTAATTGTCGTATATGTAAAGAATTGTGTCCTTCCAATGCAATTGAAATTAAAGCAGATAAAAGAAGTCTTGAAGTGGATGAAATAAGTATAGACAAATCAAAATGTGTGTACTGTAAAGTCTGTCAAAAAGTATGTCCTGAAAATGCAATTAGAATAATTTGTACAACATGTATGGATCAAGAAGAAATAGCTCCTGTTAAAATTGATGGTTATGTGATGCTTGATGAAAGTCAATGTGTAAACTGTAGTTGGTGTGAAAAAACTTGCCCTGTAAATGCAATAAGTACAATTAAACCATTTGAAGGAGAAATATTACTAAGTGAAACTGAGGACTCAGCTTGTAAAGGAGATGGATGTCATGCATGTACAGATGTATGCCCATGTAATGCAGTTAAAATAATAGATAATAAAGCTGTTTTCAATTTAGATTGCTGTATACTGTGTGGAGCATGTAAAAAAGTTTGCCCACAACATGTTATAGAAATCAATAGGAAAACAATAAGACTCAACAATATCAAATCAAGTTCTTGGAATAAAATATTAAAAGAACTAACAGTTTAAATTAAATAATCTATTTAATCAAATTAATATTAGAATATCCATTTTGTTAGAATATCCATTTGTTGAAGTTTTTAAGAGATGGTTTTTTGGAGATAATATTCTATTTAATGGAGAGGATGTTCCAATATAGAATCAGTCATTTATAAATGGTTGAATTAAAATGAATTAAATGATATTTAAGATGCAAAATATTAGATTAAATCATTTATCACTTGGGCAGTAGTGTGAGAATAACCGATTATTATGTTATTTTCATGTAATTTATTATTAATATTAAATATTTATTATATAACTAATAATTAATATGGTGTATTATAAGATAAATTAATGGAATACACTGTCTGCCCAAATGTTTAAATAAAATCTAAATTATAAGTAAATACAAAAGTATACGGTTGTGAAATAAATGGATAAAAAAAATTTGCCAGATAAGAAACCACCTATTAAACCAGATAGTAATAATTTGCCAGGTAAGAAACCACCTATTAAACCAGATAGTAATAATTTGCCAAGTAGGAATAATAAATATAAAATAGGAATAGTAGCTGTTATAATAATAGCTATTATAGGTGTAGGAGTTTTTGCATTTAGCAGTAATTCGACTTCATCAAGCAGTGGCTCATTAACATTATATGCTGCTGCAAGTCTTAACTCCCAGATGAACGAAACTATAGATGAATTTAAGAAAAAAAATCCTAATGTTACGGTGGAAACTCAATATGGTGGAAGTTCTGATTTAATAAAGAAAATATCTGAACTTAATAAAACTGTTGATATTTTTGCATCAGCAGATTATGGTCTTATTGATAAGATGATACCTAATTCAACTACTTTTAATGTAGAATTTGCACGTAATGATTTAGTATTAGCTTACAATGATAAAAGTAAAAACAGTAGCCAAATAAATACTGATAACTGGTATCAAATATTAGGTCAAGATGATGTGAAATTCGCTATTGCTGATCCGAATTCTGCACCAGCAGGATACCGTGCATTAATGGCAATACAGCTTGCTAATGCTCATTACAACAATGATAGCATATTTGAGGATTTAATAGCTAAAAATTCTGCAATTACAACAGAGATGAATGGTAGTAGTTATGTTATAAATAGTCCTGGTGATGCAAACCCAACGACTGAAAAATTAACTACAAGACCAGATGTAGCAGCTACACTAACTGCAGTACAGACTAATACAGTTGATTATGCATTTGTTTATAAAAGCGATGCCGAAGGAAGAAAAAATGATGATATTAAATATTTACCATTACCTGGTGATTTAGCAGTCAATGATACACAGTATGAACCAACGTACAAGAATTACAAATTAGTACAGTTTAGTGGAACAAATAAAAGTAAAACCATAACATTAACCCCTATTGTATATGGAATTACTGTTTTAAATGATGCTCCAAATAGAGATCTTGCATTAAATTTTATTAAATTTATTTTAAGTGCAGAGGGCAATTCAATAACTAAAAAGAATTTCCAAGATCCTATAACCCCAGCAATAGCAACTAATTCATCTACGGATATACCAGATATATTAAAATCTTCTTTAGCAAGTTAAAAATTTAAAAAGGATTGAATTAATTTTTATTAATATCCTTTATTTTTTTTATTTATTTAATTTATAATTTAATCCTTATTTTTAATATTTAACTTATAATTTAATCCTTATTTTTAATATTTAACTTATAATTCCTTATTTTTAAAAATAAAAATTATTATTTAATTAAATTATATTGGTTTTGATGATTTTGATAAAATTCTTAATAAATAACTTTTTTAAAAATAAATATTATTAAAAAATATTAATTTAAAATTATTTATATTAATTAAAATACATTTACATTATCTAAAATTTAAAATTATAGATTTTAATAAAAAAATATTTAAAATT
>JAITPS010000196.1 GCA_031289325.1 Candidatus Methanovirga meridionalis | reverse complement strand
AAAAGATTAAAAAAGATTAAAAAAGATTAAAAAAGATTAAAAAAGATTAAAAAAGATTAAAAAAGATTAAAAAAGATTAAAAAAGATTAAAAAAGATTAAAAAAGATTAAAAAAGATTTGAATAATAATATAAAATAATTAAATGACAATTTAATCTAATCTAATAGTTTTTATAGTGATATTTATGTCTGTTTTAGCTGAAATCGATTCAAAAATAGTAAAATTAGAATTAATAGCTTTTATAAAGAAAATAGTAGCAAAATCTAATTGCCCTAATATGATTTTAGGGTTAAGTGGTGGAATTGATTCTTCAATTGTAGCATACCTATTAAAAGAAGCAATATCAGTTGAAAATATTTATACTTATCATTTACATAGTTCAACCACACCGAAAGAAGATACAACTCATGCTCGGTTAATAGCTAAGAAATTTAATTTGAATTATGATGAGATATCTATTGACGGTATTTTAGATAAATATTTAGATGAATTCTGCATTGATTCATATAATGGTATTGATTTAAATGATAATGAAAATTTTAAATTAACCCTTGGCAATCTAAAAGCGAGAATTAGAATGTCTATATTGTATTACTTTGCAAATCTTAAAAATGGTCTTGTTGCTGGAACTGGAAATCGTAGTGAATTATTAATTGGGTACATGACAAAATTTGGTGATGGAGCTTGTGACTTTGAATTAATTGGAGATATTTATAAAAGCCAACTTAAAAATTTAGCTGAGTCATGGGAAATTCCTATTGAAATTATTAATAAACCACCACGAGCTGGTTTATGGAACAATCAAACTGATGAAGAAGAAATTGGTATGAATTATGATATTTTAGACCAAGTCATATACCTGATCGAAGATAAAAAATTAAAAAATAATGATATCTTAAATAAAATAGATGTATCACCATTAGAAATTAATATGATTCGAGATAAGATTACAAATAATAGACACAAAATTCAAGTTCCCTTAAGTCCATTTGCAAATAAAAAATTGTTTGATTAGATGAATTAACTAAAATATTTTAATTTTTAAATAAATAATTTTTTTAAAAATAATAAATATTATTATAATATATTAATTTAAAATTATTAATATTAATTAAAATATATTAATATTAATTAAAATTTAAAATTATAGATTTTCATGAAGCAATATTTAAAATTAAATAACTTGATAAAAAAGTTATTATTCGAAATTTAAGAACTTTTCCATGCCGACTATAATATTAAGTTAATTTTTTAAATAATAATTTTCATTTTTGAAAATCTATTTTTCAACTTAGGAGAATTTATTCTCTGTTTTTAAAAATAATAATTGTAATTTTTTTAATTAAAAATTTATTAGGGTATAATTTAAAAAATCTAATCTTACAAACATTATTTCATGCCCCATAATTTAAAATTTGAATGTTATACTTTAATTATTCCTTAAAAATAAGAAATTTAATTAAAAAAATTAAATATAAAAGAAGATTAAAAACAATGGTTTTGTCAAAATTGGTTTTGTCAAAATTCAAGTTTCCTACTATAAAATTTTAAATTAACTTTTATTATAAAATAAGAAAAATTAAAAATTCGAAAAATTAAAAATTCATTATTCTCAAACATGTAGTTTTTAATTATATATTAAAATAAAAAGCAAATAAAATAGGAATAGCAATTAAATAAAAATACTAAGTTAAAATAATATTTTATCTATTTGTTAACCACTTAATTAATGTTAACATGATCATTGTTATTAACATTATGCGATTTATATATGGTAAATAGTTAAAATAAAAAGAAAATAGAATTAAAGAAAAAATAATTAATTAATTAAGAAAAGGTTCCATCAAGAAACTCTTCTAATGGATCACTATAACTTTCATTTACAGAATCAGATGAAAATACTTTTTCTCTATCAGATTTTTCTCTGTGATGCATTTCATGAGGTTTCACACCTGATACAACTATTGTTGTTCTTATAGTATTCTGTAGAGACTCATCGATTTGAGTTCCCCAAATGATTTCAGCTTCTGGATCTAATCTATCAGCTATTGTCTGTACAACCTTTTCAGCTTCATATAAGGTTAAATCAGAACTACCTGAAATATTAATAAGAGCACCTGTAGCATCAGAAATATCTAAGTCTAATAAAGGACTATTAAGTGCTTCATGAACAGATTCTGAGGCTCTATCACCAGAATCAGATTCTCCCATGCCTATCATTGCCATACCAGATGATTCCATAATACTTTTAATATCAGCGAAATCTAATGCAATTAAACCTGGTTTGGTAATTAATTCTGTAATGCCTTTAACAGCTCTCCCTAGAATTTCATCAGAAACCATGAATGCTTTATTTAAAGGTAAGTTAGGTGCAACCTCTAATAGCTTATCATTTGGAATGATAATCACTGTATCTGATGTATCTTTAAGCTTTTTTAAACCTTGCTCAGCATTCTCTCGTCGTTTAATACCTTCAGCTGAGAAAGGCATGGTAGCTATTGCAACAGTTAAAGCACCTGTTTTTTTGGCTATTTTAGATATTATTGGAGCAGAACCAGTTCCAGTTCCTCCACCTAAACCACAAGTGACAAAAACCATGTCTGCACCTTCAAACTGATCTTTTATTTCATCTTCGCTTTCTTCTGCACATAATTCACCAATATCAGGTTTACCACCTGCACCAAGACCTCCACAAGTCTTACGACCTATTAATATCTTCTTTTCTGCTTGGCTATAGAATAAATCTTGTGCATCTGTATTTACAGTTACAGTTTCTGCTCCTTCAATACCAATTTCATTTAATCTTGAAATAGTATTATTTCCAGCACCACCAGAACCAATAACAAATATTTTAGCTTTGCTATCTTCAATAATATCTATTAGTTCTTCGTCTATGTCCGTAGACAGTCTATTGGACTGATTTTTCTCAGTTCTCTCTTCTGATTCTTTTATTACATCGTCTATAAATTTCAATTACTAACCCCACATCAATAATTATCATGATTAATTTTATAATAAGTTATATTTAAATGTGATGGTTTATTTCTCTATTAAATTAAAAAATTATTCAAAATTTTAATATATTTAATCTAATTAAAAGCAAACTTTTTAAAAAAGTTAAAAAAAAACATATCATTTAACCAAATATTTTTTTAAAAAAGTTTGATTAAAAAATGTTTTTACATTTAGATTACTGAACTTTTATCTCATATACTATATTCTTTTATCGTCATACTATATAAAAGAATATACAAAATAAGTTAACTAAAGTAATATAATTTTAAAATTTCCCTATTTCTTTCATTTATAATCGATGAATAATAGCTTTTATAGTCATTATTTATTTTTTATGAAAAAAGTTATCATATATTAACTTCTTCTTTTAATTTTCTACGATATTTTCCATATTTGTCTTCAATAGAATACTTAGGAGGATATACAACATTTAAATCCCCATTACAATTTGGACATTTATCTTGCAGAGTATAAATATCACAAATTTTACATTTTCTCATTCTCATTTTCATATTTTAGCTCCATTTAGTGGTTAGCAAATTATTTTTGTTTAAATAGACCATAATTATCTGTGAAAAAATGTTTGTTGTGAAAAAAATGTTTGTAATTAATCATTTATTTTTAAATATCTTTTTTTAAATATCTTATTGTTGAAAATTTATTTTCAACTTAGGAGAATTTGTTCTCAGTTTTCAAGAATTTCAAATTAAGGAAAACATTATGTTAAATTCATTTAAATATTGTAGGAAACTTGGGTTTTGGCAAAATCATTTTTTAATTTAATTTTTTAATTTAATTTTTTAATTTAATTTTTTAATTTAATTTTTTAATTTAATTTTTTAATTTAATTTTTTAATTTAATTTTTTAATTTAATTTTTTAATTTATTTTTTT
>JAITPS010000147.1 GCA_031289325.1 Candidatus Methanovirga meridionalis | reverse complement strand
TGAAATATTATTTCATGAAACTCTATAATTTTAAATTTTAAATATTATAAATCTATTTTAATTAATATAAATAATTTTAAATTGATATATTTAATTAATATTTATTTTTAAAAAAGTCATTTATTAAGAACTTTATAGAGTTCATTATATTTAATTTTAAATATTATTTTATGAAAATATATAATTTTAAATTTTAAATATTATAAATATATTATGATTAATATAACTAATTTTAAATTAATATTTTTTAATAATATCTATTTTTAAAAAGTTATTTATTAATAACTTTATCAAACCCAATATATTTTAATAATATTTATTTTTATATTTTTAAAAAAGTTGTTTATTTTTAAAAAAGTTGTTTATTAAAAACTTTACTAAATCCACTATGAATTAATTAGTAAATTGAAATTACCTATAAATTGAAATTATCTAATTTTAGGTTGAATTATCTAAAAAAAGAAAGTTTAGTTTGATTAAACTTTTCTTCTTAGGATGTTCTTACAAATTTGTTTTTATTGTTCGAATCTTTTTCTATCTAATAATTCTTGCCTTTTACCAGCATTCCATCCACCAGAAGCAGATTTAGCTCTGCCTACTTGTTGGACATATCCTGTAATTCTATCATACCATTCAACATCATCAACTTCTCCACATGTAGGGCATTTATTGTTTAATCCTTTCATTAATGTCTTACATTTAATACAGAAACTTAAGGCAGAACTATATGCCCAGAAACCGATATTTGATTTTTTAGCTATTTTATGGGTTAGGCTTATTAATGAATCTGGATCTGAGTAAGATTCTCCCATGAAAGCATGGAATATATGTCCTCCTTGTGTTAATGGATGGTATTGTTCTTCTATTTTGATTTTATCAATTATATTTGTATTGGATCCTACAGGAACATGCGAAGAATTTGTGTAATAGTTAGAACCATCTTGTCCTTGAGTGATAACCTCTTTATCAAACTGTTCTTTGTCAAGGTTTGCAAATCTATATGCTGTTGATTCAGCAGGAGTTTGAAGCACTGTCCATCTATTTCCTGTTTCTTTTTTAAGTTCTTCTGTACGTTTGTTCATGTACTCTAAAACCTTTATTCCGAATTTATTGGAATCTGGATTTTCAATTCCCTCTCCAAATAGAGAAAGTAACATTTCATTTAAACCAACGAATCCTAATGATAAGGTGGAATTTTCTATTCTATAGTATAGTTCATCTTCTACTTCTTGGTTAAGGAAAGGTAATAAGTTATATTCATTAAAACATTTTAATCCATGTTCTCTTCTAATGTTTAATGTTTCAATAGCTAAATCCATATATGAGTCTAAGTATTCAAATACCTCATTTTCATCGCGTGACTGGTATCCTATTCTTGGGAAGTTTAAGGTTACATAAGCAAGGTTTCCTGTTCTAAAACAATCTTTATCCCAGTCACCAGTCCAATTATCTTGAAGACAAGTTCTACATCCCATATAATTTGCCATGTTACCTCTGTACTTAGGTAACATATTAATAAAGTAAGAAGAACCATATTTTGCAGATAGAATATGCACTCTTCTTAAATCTTCTTCATATTCTGATTTTAAATTTTCTTTATGTATGGAGTATATTGTGTTTGGGAAAAGATGAGGTTTTCCTTCTGCATCTCCGTCTAAAAGAATTTCTGTAAATGCTCTTTGAATTAATTTAGTTTCTTCTTCAAAATCTCCATAAACTCCTACAACTTTTCCTTTAGGACCATAAGCTTCAACATCCCTTAAAAATTTTGGGACACTAAATTCTAATCCCATACTTGTGAATGGAACTTGTGAACCTCTTGCTGCATAAGCCATGTTAAGATTGTAAATTAGCATTTGAACTGATTGTTTAATTTTCTCATAACTTAAACCTCTTGCAAACGGAGCAACAAAAACATTCCAAAGGAACATTCCTTGTCCTCCAGACATATTCTGTTGTGCTGCAAGCATTATTTCTCCAGAATGATTCATTAAAGTTTCCATATGGTTAGGTGGACCTGCAACAGATGTATGGTCTCCATTTCCATCTACTTTTAGACCATATTTGATAAATGTTCTAATATCATGTTGCATACAGTTTAATGGTCTTCCTCCAAAGAATTCTAAATCATGAATATGTATATTCCCAGACATGTGAGCATCGGCTAAATGTGATGGAAGCATATGTAATAGGGCATATTGTTTCAATGCTTCATCAGCAACATATTTATGAACGGTTTCTGGATTATGTATCATATTAGCATTATCACGAGAACCATTTTGTATTAATGTAGTAATGTTATAAACAGGAATACCTAAACGAGTATACTTACTTCTTAAATCTTCTAATCCATGTTCAACCAATTTTGCATTTACAATTTCCCTTATAATTGGTGAAGTTAAGTATTCTATATTTAATTTTTTTAATTCTTTCCATACTTGTGTTGCTATTTCAAAAGCAGTTTCTTGGGATGCTCCTGTTTCTTTTACAAGGTTATTAGCTATTTTACTAAGATCAAATGATTCTATTTTATCTCTTGAAGTACGAACCTTTAATGCAGTATTCTCTAAGTATTTATTAGCTATTTCTTCATTTAGTTCAGATAATTCTTCATAGACTATTTTTTTAACTTCTTTTGTTCTTATTCCATCATGTATAGATGAAAAAACTAATGCGACTATTTCTTCAGCTTTTGATAATGGTGTTTCTACCATGACTAATGATTTAAGTAGTTTTTCACTACTAAATCTTTCTAAGATCCCATTATTCTTTTTAACATGAACTTCTTCATGTTTTAACTCATTTTCTCCTATTTTTGTTATATTTTCCATATTTTCACATACTCCACATCAAATTATTATTTAAAATTTGTAATATTTAAAAGTTGTAGTATAAACTATGTTAAATTAAACTATGTTAAATACAATATATAAATGTTCGCTTTTATCCTAACAATTATTTTTTTAAGAATATTATTCATGTTATAAATTAATATTATTTATTAATAAATAGCATAAATATTTACTATATATTAATAAATAGCTATTAATACTTAATATTGTATCCAATAATACTTTTTATACATAGATAACTAAAAATGATTAGTAGTCCTATAATAATTGTTAGTTTTATTTAGTTTATAAAACTTTTTATTTAACTTGATAAATATGATAAAAATTCTGATGTTTACACTAAAATAAATAATAGTTATTTTGATAAAGCTCTTAATAAACAACTTTTTTAAAACTAAATATTATTAAAAAATACTATTAGAATTATTTATATTAATTAAAGTTTATTTATATTATTTTAAATTTATTTATATTAATTAAAGTTTATTTATATTATTTTAAATTTATTTATATTAATTAAAATTTATTTATATTATTTTAAATTTATTTATATTAATTAAAGTTTATTTATTTTATTTTAAATTTATTTATTTTATTTTAAATTTATTTATATTAATTAAAGTTTATTTATATTATTTTAAATTTATTTATATTAATTAAAATTTATTTAT
>JAITPS010000120.1 GCA_031289325.1 Candidatus Methanovirga meridionalis | reverse complement strand
GAAAGATTTAATACATCATCATTCAATAATATTTTTTGTGGTGTGTTATTTTGTTGTTTTTTCATAAATATATATATGCACACCACACCATATAATACTTACTTTACGAACTACTGATATCTAAATGTGATTATTGTGACTCTAAATTAAGTGAAAAAAGTTTAGAATTGAAATAGAATTCAAAAATCGTTTTTAAAAACCTCAAAAAATGAGAATATAAATTTCTATTCCCTTTTTAGAGTGTTGATTTTCTTAAATGTTTCAATTGTAAAAATCCACACTAATTTTACAGTGATTTCATGAATACATTCTTTTATCAAGGTTTTTTTAAAACTTTGATTCGAGTTTATCAATCTTCATTATCATTCACATTAAAATAAAATAGCTATTATTCTTTGATTTAATAAAGACCCCATTTTTTTAAGAATTTTTCTTGGGATTTTTCACTAACCCAATGTCTACCATTGCAAAAAGGTTTGTTCCATGATTTTCCGCATTGGCATAAAGTCATTCTATTTCTTACAGTGTACTCTTCTCCATTAGCAGATTCAATAGGAATCCCACCTTTAACCCAAATTGCTCCATTAATATCTTGACCACTATCGTATATCATATTAATTTCTTTTTCAAAATTTGCTTCAGTTGATTTTCCACTTTTCTTATCATGAATTAATAATCTGCCTGATGGGCAATTGGTTGCTTCGTCTTTAGCTTTTTCATTGGATTCATTGGTATCTTCTGCAATTAGTTGTCTGATGCCTCCATGTCTTAAACAGAATCTTGAATGATCACAATAAATATAATGGTCAACCAATTTCAGGTTTTCATTTTCAATGTCTTCATAGTAAACATCATTTACATCTATAGTAGCAGATTCTTCTCCATCAAAATCAATCTTAGCATGGGTACCATCACAAAATGGCTTATTGTTTGAGTGTCCACATCTACATAGAGCGTAACTTTCATCAGTTTCAATTTTTTCCTTTTCATCATATTTTATTGGGTTTCCTTCTTCATCAACTACAAATTTTATTTTATATAATGGAACATTCCCACTTACAATATATGGACCATTATTAGTAACTTTAATTTTCATTAACTTACCCTCCTTATATTTAAAACAAGTTTTTTATTTTTAATCTTTTATAATAAATATTAATCTTTTATAATAAATAAAAAAAATATAAAGATTATTAATTGTGAATATCTAATCAATTGTTTATAATCTTAATAATATATCTTTCTTGTCATATTTTATAATAATTTAATTAAATCAGAATTTAGGTAATAAACATATATCTTTGATATAAATTATTATATTTAATTTATATTACATCTAATTTAAAGTTTAATAATTTAAAATTCAATAATTTAAAATCCAATAATTTAAAATCCAATAATTTAAATCTTGATCTTTATAAAAATATATTTTAAATTAAATTTAAAGTTTTTTAATTTTCTAAAATTAAAGTTATAAAAATTGAAAAACATAATTTATATTGGTTTTGATAAAGTTCTTAATAAATAATTTTTTTAAAATGAATATTATTAAAAGATATTAATTTATAATTATTTATATTATTTAAAATTTAAAATTATAGATTTTTATAAATTAATAATTAAAACTATATGTTCTTATAAATTAATAATTAAAATTATAGATTTTTATAAATTAATAATTAAAATTATATGTTCTTATAAATTAATAATTAAAATTATAAGTTTTTATAAATTAATAATTAAAATTATAAGTTTTTATAAATTAATAATTAAAATTATAAGTTTTTATAAATTAATAATTAAAATTATAGGTTCTTATAAATTAATAATTAAAATTATAAGTTTTTATAAATTAATATTTAAAATTAAATAATTTAATAAAAAATTTATACTTCAAAATTTAAAAACCCTTCCATAATGATTATAACTAAACTGACTATAATTAAACTTAATTTAAATAATAAATAATGATTTATAGGTTTAAAAAATGATAAAAATTGTGACTGGTTTTGGTAAAAATGAAAATATCCTTAATGCAGTTGGAGATATTAATAATAATATTAAAGATTTAGAAGTTACTGTTGTTGAATCAGAAAAACAATTATTTGAATCAATTATTTCTAATAAAGTTGATGCTGTTGTAAGAGGTTCACTCCCATCATCTTTAATAATGAAAATGATAAGGAAACATTATAATAAACCAATAAATAGAGCAACATACATTAAAGAAGAAAGAGATAATAGTTATTATGAATTTTTATTAGCTCCTGTTGGAATTGATGAATGTGATTCTGTCGATGAAAAAGTAAACTTAGCTATTCAGGCTTCGCAGTTTTTAAAAACCATGAATTTAAAGCCTAAAATAGCTATTTTATCTTTTGGAAGAGAAGACGATAGTGGACGAAATGATTTCATTGATAATTCACTTAAAAGTGCTGAAAAGCTTTATAATGAACTTATAAATGTTTTTAAAAATAATGATTTCATTTCAGGTGATGTGGAAATAAAAAATTATTTTATTCTTTTAGAGAAAGCAATAAAAGAGAAAAATAACTTGATACTACCTCCTAATGGTGCTGTTGGCAATATAATATTTAGATCATTAGTTTTACTTAATTATTGGAATAGTTATGGAGCCATTGCATTAGGAATTAATGATGTTTTTATTGACACAAGTCGAGACCAAAGTGTTGAAAGTTATCTAAGATCTTTAAAATTAGCTTACCAAATAGCTAAATCAAAAGCTATTAAATAACTCAATAAGATTTAATAATAAAATAATCTTATTTTATATAGATTTTATAAGATTATAGTTTAATGAAAGTTTGATAAATAAGCTATTAATTTTTTTATTTATCATTAATCACAATTTAATTATAATTCATATAAACTTATTTATAATTCATATAAATTTAATTTATAATCTTATTATATTTTATAAAATAATACAATTTAGATAATATTTAAAATAATACAATTTAAATAATATTTTTAATAATAAATGAATATTAGAATTAATTTAAAATTATTTATATTAATTAAAATATATTTATATTATTTAAATATTAATTTAAAATTTTAAAATTATTTAAATATTATTTTTGAAGTTATAGATTTTTATAAATGGACATTTAAAATTAAATAATCTAATAGAAAAATTATCATTTCAGAATTTAAGAACTTTTTCATGATGCTTTTCCAATAATACTTTTTCATAATAAATATATATAAAAAATTAAATTTATTAAAGTATATTGATGATATATATTTATATTTAAAATTAGAAACAAAATTAAGATGATATTTATAAATAATATAAGATGATATTTAAAATAATAGTTTATAAATAAAAATAAATATCTAATCAAGTTTTAATGATAATATAAATATCTAATCAAGTTTTAATGATAATACAATATAACAAATTCAATGTTAATGATTAAACAACATACAATACGAATTTAGGAATTTTAATATGCCACTAATAGCTGAAAATCATTTTCAATTTATTTTAGAAGTAGGAATTTTAATTTTTGCAAGTGTATTCTTTATATTAAACTTAGCACCTATTTCATTAAGTATAGTAACCTTACTTGCATTGATTTTATCTATTGCTTTTACTTTTCTATTCGGAGTAGATCTTGGCCTATTATTTTTATCATTTGGGCAACATGAGCTTACACACCCTCTTGGTTCTATTGCATTACTCACGGTTATAACTGGATTCGCATCTTTAAAAATAATGGAAAATTCTGGGGTTAATGTTCGAAAAATAAAAATCTTTTTCACAATGCTTGTAGTTCTTATAACCATATTTGGAGGCTTGATGCATAGATCATTTTTATTGTTATGGATAGTAGGTTTATTCATTGGATTTTTAATAATATCTAAATCATTTAGAGAAAAATCATTATTATCAATAAAACAAATTATTACCTTTTTAGGAATTGGAATCTTTGGTTTTATAGGATTAGAGATTGTTTCTGAAGTATTATCTATGGAAGTTTTCTCTCCATTGCTTAGAGTAGCTCGGATTGGGGAAAATTCATTAGGTTCTATAAAAATGGTTTTAGGCAATACTTATTTAATCGGACATAACCCTGAATCTACTTATTGGCAATCGGCTGGTTTAGGATTTGCTGATGGCTATATTTCATTGCCAATGCAGTTAATTCTAATTTTCGGTCTTCCTTTCCCACTGTTTTTTGGTCTTTTATCTACAAAAAAAGATTTGATTGATTATATGCTTCCTGGGACTATGGGTTATTCCTATGATTTTGGTTATCTTGGTTTAGTAGTTTTATTAGCTTTTACAGCCATTACCACATTAGTTGGACTAAAATTATTGACCATGTATCGTGAAAAAAGAGAAAGAAATAATAAAATGTATTTAGGTAGAGAAGTTTTATTAATAGGTTCTTTAACTGCTTTTATAACTCAAGCATTAATAGGATTGTTTGTTTCTAATAGATCCATTAATGGTATTGCATTAACTACATTCCTTTTTCTTGCATCTATGGTTTTAGCCCATACAATATCTATAAAGCGTGAATAGCTATTATTTTTAAAAATATTATATTTTCTATAAAAAATAGAAATAATCTATTGCCCATATATTTTTAATAGTAACTAATTTAAACCATCATATTAATTTAAATAACTTAAAGGTCTGTGTAAAATGAAAACTGCATTAATATTAATTGGTTGTCCTGAAGCTCCATCTCAAACCCCATTAACATTATACACCTCTTATAAATTAACTCAAATGGGGTACAATGTTACAATAGTTGCTAATCCTGCAGCAACTAAATTATTGGAAGTTTCAGATCCTGAAAATTATTATTTTAATAATAAATTGGATATAGAAAAAGCATTAGCTGATTTAAGTGAAAATAGCTATGATTTGTTTCTTGGTCTTGTTCATAAAGATGCTGCAGCATCTTACTTTGTAACATTTTACCATATTCTTAAAACAAAATCAATAGCTTTAATATTTGAAAAAGATGCTGATTTATTGGAAGAGTATGTTAATATTGTTAATGAAAATACAGATGCTGAGATGGTTGTTGCAAGAGTATTTCATAACCCCATTCCTTTAAAAGTTAAATTGGATAAGGTTTTAAAAAACTTATAGAAATTTTTAAAATATGGTATAAAAACCTTAATAATATATTTAGATTATTAATGTATAAAGGGATTAATTTATTAAATAGGAGAATATTAATGTATAAAATAGGTGTTTTAAATTTACAGGGTGCTGTAAGCGAACATTTAGATATAACAAAAAAAGCAATTAATAGAATGGACATTGATTGTCAAATTGATGTTGTTAGATATCATGATGAAATAGGCAAATGTGATGGAATAATTATTTCTGGTGGAGAAAGCACTGTAATAGGCAAACTTATGAGAAAAAGAGGTATTGATAATATTATAAAAGAAAATGAAATTCCTATTTTTGGTACTTGTGCTGGAATGGTTTTAATGAGCAAAAAAACTGATCATGACCAAGATATATTCAACATAATCCCCATGGAAGTTGAGAGAAATTCATTCGGTTCTCAAAGAAACTCTTTTGAAAGAAAAATAGAGATATTAGGAGATAATTTTCATGGTGTTTTTATTAGAGCACCATCGGTTAAAAGAATCTGTAATGAGAATACAGATAATGGCAATGTAGAGATATTATCTAAAATTGATAATAAAATAATAGCTGTAGAGCAAGATAGAAACATTGCATTATCATTTCATCCTGAATTAACTGAAGATACAAGATTACATGAATATTATTTAAAAAAAGCATTGGATTTGTAAATTATTTGTTAATTTAGTTTTAACTTCCGTTGATTTATTAATATAAATTATGATTCAAGATATTTAAAATTAAATAACTTAGTAAAAAAAATTATCATTTTAAAATTTAAGAACTTTTCCATAAGGAATATAAATAGTTTATTTTGTTTATTTTTTAAAAATAATAATCTTAATTTTAAAAAATTGATTTTAATAAAAATTAAAAGCATTATTTGAAAAGTTCAATTCCATCAACTTAAGAAAATTATTTTTTTAAGGTTGATGTAAAATTAAAAATGGGGCTTTTATAAACAAGATTTTAGTTATAAACAAGATTTTAGTAGAAATATTAATCAAAAATTTGAAACATTAATCAAAAATTTTAAGTTGACAGCATTGTTGAAAAGTTTGAAAAGTTCAAAATGTTTATAAATGTTTATATATTATAAAACAAAATATAAAAAATACAAATATAAAATAAATCTAAAAATCAATTAACTATTTAGAAATGATATAATGTTGGTGATTTTATGTTTATAGCAACTTTAGAAGGAATATTTAGATTTAAGGATTTACCGTCTGAATATGGACCGTATGTACAATTTAAAGCAACTATCGAAAAAAGAGAAGTTAAAGACGAAGATGAAATAGCTATTTTAAATATAAGTGGAACAGATAGTCACCATGTGCTATTTTTAGATTCCTATAAAAATGGGGATGAAATTAAAGAAGAGTTAAAAGAAGCCGATGCTAAAATTAACCATACAACATTAAAAATCTTGGAAGGACATTTATGAATTTACCTATTGAGCAAACATGGTTAATATTAGTTGATTTACTCACTGAGATTAAAAAGAAGGGATTGATTATCCCTTCAACTTTAAATAGAGATTTAGGACTTGTTAAATCATCAGTAAGTTTTTATCTAAAAGATCCGAGTCATCCAGACATGATTAAAGAATATGATCGTGCCAACATTATGATTACTGAAATTCAAGATAATCTTTTAGAAATGGCTTCAAGATTTGGAGATGATTTTTATAATCAATGGATTGATAAGTTAAAGAGAGCTAACTTAGGTGAAGAAGTTTATGCAAAGCCAGATCATGGATCAAAATTTCAAACTAATGCCCCACCTGGATTTTCAATAGCTAAAATACATCTTAAAAACCCAATAGCTGAAGATAGAGTTCAAGAAATAGCTGAATATGAAAATTTAATTTTAGAATTTGAAAATGATACATTAATAGCTATTTATGGTGATGAGGCCAATGTCAAATCAGGTTTAAAAGAATTAGGAACATTCTTTAATGAATAATCATTTATTATTGATCATAATTTAATTTTAATATTTTTACTTTTTTTTATCATAAACACAATTGATAAGAGTATAATTCTTTTATTTCATTTAAAGTATTTTTTATAATATTTCCTTCCTTATTTGATTCATTGTTTGTCCCATATTTTAGGATTAAAATTTGATTGTTAATAAAGAAGCTAAAAAAATTATTAATCTGAATCATCTGTTGTAGTTTTAAAGCCTACTTTTTCTAATTCTTTTTCCCAAAGTTCAGAATTATTATCAATATATGTTTTTAAAAGATTTTTAGCTTCTTTTTGATTTAAAATAACTACTTCTACATTATTATCTTTTAGTAATTGTTCTGCACCTATCAAAGTTTTATTTTCTCCAATTACAACTCGTGGAATGTTATATAAAATCACAGCTCCTGAACACATTGGACAAGGCGAGAGTGTAGTGTAAAGTGTAGTATTTTTGTAATCCTTTCCTGATAATCTTCCTGCATTTTCAATTGCATCCAATTCTCCATGCAAAATAACTGAATTATTTTGAATTAAACGATTATGACCTCTACCAACGATCTCATCATTTTCAACTAAAATCGCACCAATAGGAATTCCATCCTCATCTAAAGATTTTTTAGCTTCTTTAATAGCTTCTTTCATGAAATAAATATCATCCATTTAAAATTCCTCAAATTTTATTATGTTCCATAAATAAAAGATTTTCATAGTAAATAAAGTATAACTTAACCATATTTAAAATCAATCATATAAACTTTTTTAAATAAAAACTTCAATTAATTCCTTTTGAAAACACTTTTAATTATTATCATGACTTCTCAATTTAAAAAGTTTGTTTTTGATATTAATTTTTTAAGTTTAATTATTTTTTAAGTTTAATTATTTTTTAAGTTTAATTATTTTTTGTTTAATTATTTTTTGTTTAATTATTTTTTAAGCTTAATTATTTTTTAAGCTTAATTATTTTTTAAGTTTAATTATTTTTTAAGTTTAATTATTTTTTGTTTAATTATTTTTTAAGTTTAATTATTTTTTTATTAAAATTCTCTTTAGTTTATTAAAACAATTTAATACAAAAGTATTTATATGCTACATCAATAATATTTTATATTAGTTAATAATAAATCAAATAAAGTATTACTAAATCATGGATAATCAAATAAAAAGTAATACTTTAATCTTTTTTTTGTGTGATAATATATGTTGATGGAAATACAAAACTTAAAAAGAGAAGAAAGTAGAAAAATAATTGAAAATTTAATAGATAATAGCTTAAAAAAAAATATTTCATCTAAACCAATAGAAATACAAGATTTAAAAAGTAATGAATACAATATCAAAAATATACAAGACTTTTTATTTACTCAAATTAAACAGGAATATGGTTATGGATATATAGAAGAATATCATCAAGATATTAAATATTTAAAAGAATTTTATAAATATCCTAAAAGAAATAACTTTTTTATAGCATTAAATGAAAAAAATGAAATGATTGGAACAATAGGTATTAGAGAATACGATAAAACTTATGAAATGTTTAAGGGATTATATTCTAAAGAGTCTACTGCAAGTATTTGGCGACTTTTTGTCCATAAAAACTACAGAAGAATTGGTGTTGGAACTCAATTGGTAAAAATAGCTGAAGAATTTATAGATGAAAAAAATTACAATGAAATATATTTGCACACTCACAAAAATGTTGAAGGAGCCTTAGATTTCTGGAAAAAATCAGATTATTGTGTTAATATAGATACTGAAGATAAACTTAAAACCGTTCACATGATTAAAAAAATATAATAGAACAAATGCAATTCATAAGAAACTTGCAATTCATAAAAAACTTAAAGTGATATTTGTAGAATTAATTAAGAATAATATCTTATAAGAAGTTCATATTATAAAATTTAAGCTATAATTTTAATTATTTTTTATATTTAAATAAAATTTTTTATAATTTTTTATATTTAAATAAATACTAATGTTTATATTAAAATTAAATCAATTAAAATATAAAATTAAATTATAGTGTTTTATAAAATTTGCTTTTTAAAAATTATTTGCTTTTTATTTATATATCAATTTTATAAAATTAAATTATAGTCTTATGGAAAAGTTTTTAAATTTTGAACTATAAATTTTTTTACTATATTATTTAATTTTAAATATCACTTTATAAAAATCTATAATTTTAAATTTCAATTAATATAAATAATTTTTAATTAATATAAATAAATTTTAAATAATAAAAATAAATATTGATTAATATAAATAAATATTGATTAATATAAATGATTTTAAATTAATGTTTTTTAATAATAATTTATTTCTAAAAAAGTTATTTAAAGTCATTATAGAAAAGTTTTTAAATTTTGAACTATAAATTTTTTTATTAATTTATTTAATTTTAAATATCACTTTATAAATTTATAATTTTAAATTTTAAATAATATAAATAACTTTTAATTAATATAAATAAATTTTAAATAATATAAATAACTTTTAATTAATATAAATAAATTTTAATTAATATAAATAACTTTTAATTAATATAAATAAATTTTAAATAATATAAATAACTTTTAAATAACATGAATAAATTTTAAATAATATGAATAAATTTTAAATAATAAAAATAAATTTTAAATAATAAAAATAAATTTTAAATAATAAAAATAACTTTTAAATAATAAAAATAACTTTTAAATAATAAAAATAAATTTTAAATAATAAAAATAAATATTGATTAATATAAATAATTTTAAATTAATATTTTTTAATAATATTTAATTTTAGAAAGAGTTATTTATTAAGAACTTTATCAAAATCACTATAAATTTTTAATCAATTGATTTTTATTTCTCTAAATTAAATTTAAAAGATACATATTAATATTTAAAAAAAACAATTTAGCAAAAGTTTTTGAGTTAATTAATTTGTCTAACAATTATTTTATCAAAATTTTTAAATCTTCTATTACATCATAAATTGACATTATAATAAAATTTATTGAATTAAATTTATTGAATCATTAACCCAAACTTTATTGAATCATTAACCCAAATTTTATTGAATCATTAACCCAAACTTTATCATATTAGGAAACCATTCATGTTCCATGAAAGAAATATTGTTAAAAAAAATCCTCTTAAAGTAAATATTAGGTTTGCATCAGTTTATCCTAATATTTATAGAATAGCTATGTCCTCTTTAGGGTATCAAATAATCTATGGGATGGTCAATGAAAGAGAAGATAGTTGGTGTGAGAGAATTATTTATCCAAATAACCGAAGTATAGAATCAAATAGCCCATTAAAAGATTTTGATATTATCAGTTTTACTTTACATTATGAACAGGATTATTTTAATTTAGTTGAATTATTAAAAAACTCAGAGATTCCTATAAGAAGAAAAGATAGAGATGATACTTATCCTTTAATAATAGCTGGAGGTCCTTCTGCAAGCTCTAATCCTATTCCACTTAGTGATTTCATTGATTTATTTATTATTGGTGAAGCAGAAGTGGTTTTAAATAAATTTTTAAATAAATATCAACAATTAAATAATCCAAAAAAAGAATTAGATTCTTTTTTAGATATTGATGGAATTTATATTCCTAATAAACATGGCAAATGTGTAATTGTAAATAATATGGACGATGCTTATCATGTAACTAAGCCCATTATAATAGAAACTGATGATCCTAAGCTCATACCTGTTTTTGGAAATTCAATATTATTGAATGTTTCAAGAGGATGTAATAATGGGTGTAGATTTTGCATGACTGGATATACATCTCGTCCTTTAAGAAATACACCATTAAAAACACTTATTAAAATAGCTAAGCAATCTAATGAAAATACCAATTTAAAAAAGATTTCATTAATCGGTGCAGCAGTTTCAGATTACTATAAAATAGATGAACTAACTTCAAAACTTTTGGATATGGGATTTCAAATCTCAACTTCATCACTTAGAATTGAATCTACAAGTTACCAAACATTAAAAAACTTAAAAATTAGTGGACTTAAGACAATTACAATAGCTCCAGAATCTATTTATGCACTAAGAAAATCAGTTAATAAAAATATTGATGATTATAAAATCGAAAAATTTATAAAAACAGCATTAAACATGAATTTTAATATAAAATTCTATTTTTTATTGGGCATTATAAATGAAAGTATTGAGGATGTAAAAGAACTTTCAAAATACATTAAAGATATAAATAATATGAAGTCATTTAATAAATCATCTAAAATTACATTTAGTCTTAATCCTTTAATTCCAAAACCACACACTCCTTTTCAATGGGTAGGATATGATATTAAAAATATTAAAAATAAAATGAACTATTTGAAGAAGGATTTAAAAGGAATTTCAATAAAGTTTGATAGTCCTAAAATGGGTCTTATACAATATGTTTTATCATGTACAGGAAGGGAAGTATCTAAATTAATCGAAGAAACCGTAAATGATAGACAATTAAATGAAAATTATAGAATAAATTTAAATCAGTGGAAAAGGTATTCAATGGGTTATGATTTAGGTGATGATTTGCCTTGGAAAAACATTGAATTCAAGATAAAAGAAAATTTTCTTAAAAAAGAATATGAAAAAATGATTAAATCCAATGTTTTAAATTAATAGTCATAATAAAAAAGTTCTTAAATTTTGAAATGATTTTTTTTATTAGATTATTTAATTTTATTTTTTATTAGATTATTTAATTTTATTTTTTATTAGATTATTTAATTTTATTTTTTATTAGATTATTTAATTTTATTTTTTATTAGATTATTT
>JAITPS010000116.1 GCA_031289325.1 Candidatus Methanovirga meridionalis | reverse complement strand
AAAAAATTTATCGTTTTAAATTTAAGAACTTTTCTATAATGAATAGAATAATTTTCTTTTTATTTATCTTTTATCGTTTGGTATATCTTTTATTTTGCATTTAACATCAGTTATGAAACCTTTATCTATTTTAATATCTTTGAGTGCTAAAGCCATTAACTTAATCTCATCTGTATAAGCCCACCAATATTTTTTATATTCAATTTGCTTAAAGGCTTCGTTGATTAAACTATCTAAAGATTTAGACTGATCAGGAGTGTATTTCATCTCAATGATAAAGGTTTGTTCTTTATTAGTGTTTTCAAGAACAAAATCAATTCGTCCATCCTCAATAGCTTTCTCTTCGGTTAAATAAAAGCCTTTTTCTTCAACCCAAAATTTAAATATCAGGGAATAAACTTTCCATTTTTCATTATTGCTCATGCTAATTCTATTATAGTATGGTATGCCTGTAATGAAAGCTCTTAAATTTTCAGATAATCTTTTACAATCACCATTAATTAATTCATCCCAAATAATCTTTTGAGAATTTTTAAACTTATTTTCAAACTTATCAACATATAGGTTGAGAAAATTATCTTTATAAGCTTGTTCAACCTCAAAATTAGGAATTTTAAGAGAATATTCCATGATATTATCTTTAAAAATCTTTTTTTCAATGGTTAAATAACCTGCTTGAAAAAGTAATGTTGTTTCATTAATATTTGTTGGATCAATAGCATCTAATTCCGTTGCTTTCAATACCGTTGATTTAAAGTAATCCACAGTTATTTTCTTTTTTTTAAATATTTCAGCTATAAATTTTGGTGTTCCAGTTGAAACCCAAAAATTTTGAAATTCTTTTTGAGATAAAGCACTAAAAATTGAGTATTGATTGAAAACTCTGCTTTTACCATCCCAACTATAACCATCATAAAATTTATTAATTTTATCCAATGTTTCTTGATAACTGTAGTTATTTTTATCTGCCATGACCTGTATGTGGTTTTTATAATGGTTTTTAAGTTCTTCATGAGTTATACCACAAATATTGGAATAATTTTCATCTAAGGTGAGTTCATTTAGATTATTAAATGTTGAGAAAACAGAAACCTTTGTGAATTTACTAAGGCCAGTTATAAAAACAAATCTAAGAAATTCTTCACTTTCTTTTAAAACATTGTAAAATTCTTGTAATATCTCACGATTTTTATTAGCTATTTCCAAATTATTTATATTTTTAAGAATAGGGGCATCATACTCATCAATTAACACAACGACATTATTACTCTTTGATAAATTTTTAATTAATTGACCAAATTTAAGTGTGAATGAAACATTGTCAATTAATTCTATATTATTGTTTTTAGCAATTAATTCAACCAATCCTAAAAGATCCTTTTTTAATATTTCAGGACTTTCATTAGATACTTCTTTCATAGATATTCTTATAACAGGATATTTCTCATTCCAATCATAGTTATTATAAATATAAGTACCTTTAAATAATTCTTTTTTTCCTTGAAAAAAATTTTTTAAGGTTGACACCATTAATGTTTTTCCAAATCTCCTTGGACGAGAAAGAAAATAATACTTCCTACCTTGATCAATCATTTTCTTTATAAATCGTGTTTTATCAACATAAATCTTATTTTGCTCTATTAAACCAGCAAATTCAGCCACACCTAAAGATAATCTATTCATAATATCTTTTTCCATATTAACACCATCAAAATATGCAATTTATCTTTTTGTTTATAATAACCTGTTTTTAAGATAATAAACTAATCAATAGTTTATAATCTGTATGGATTCAATGACACAATTGTTCATGCTTGATTCATACTTAATTTTCCTGTATTAAAGATTAAATACCCACATTTTAAAAACTAAGCATGAATAAAAATTTCAGCCATTATCTTTATCATACAACTAAACAAACAATATATTTCTTTTTTCATGTATTTAAACTTTGAACATTTTTTTCCAGACATCAACTTAAGAAAATTATTTTTTTAAACTTGAATTGAAATTAAAAATGGATTTTGTATGAGAGTATACCAGAAAATAAATGATTCAGATATAACAACAGACCATGTAACAGAATAGGATAAAGTAAATAAATAACTTAGGATTCAATAAGCCATCAAAAATGCATAAAACACCTATTATGACATCATACATGATAAATTCAAAAACCATTGAACAAATGGGATATGAAAAAGAAGAAAAACAACTAAAAAAAATGGAAAGGAAAACTAATGAACATTATTTAAAACAAAAAACATTTATATGGCTTTAAATCGTCTGAATAATTTGTGTATGGATTTAGAATTAATGCCTGAATTTTTAAAAAAATTATTATGGATAATAAAATCCTTCGCAATGGGATAAACTAACTGTAATTCATGATTGATCATAAATATGCCAAAAACAAGTAAACCAAGCAGAATCATGTTTTCTCCTTACACAACAAAAAGAATGGAAAAAAAGGTTTAAAACTAAAAAAAGAACTTTGAATCATTGTGTTAACATTATTTTAAGGTTAAATGATGAATTTGAAGATGTTAAACCTTTAAATTACTTTAATAATCGTTAATATTTCCTGATTTTTTTATGTAAAATTATTTCATCTGTTTTTAAATGTTTTCCAGATGTTTTTAGAAGGAAAAAATCATTATGATATCACATGAGGTTAAAACTTTACACCCCCAGTTTTGTAACATATTTAGAATATACGACCATAACTCATAAATATGTGATAAAATTTTTTGGCACTAAAAATAAAAAAAGAGAGGCATAGTATAACAACCATACCCCTTCAAATTCCTATAAAATCATGGGACATTATTATTCCAACGATTATCATAGAAGAATTGTGATTCATGACCATAAGAAGTAAACTGACCGAGTTTTCTATTGTTAATATTATTACTTCTAATAGTCTAATTAACTCCTACTTGGACCTAATCGTGAAGCATATGTCATCTCAATAAGTTGAATATTATTTGTATTTAAGTTTACACTTTTATCAATATATGCCCAGTCTTGGTATACTATATTTGCATATGAAGCATAAACTGTACCAGAGGTTCTTATAGATGTATAGCTTAATTTGTAATCATATTTATCATAATCATTAACATGTGTAGTAATATCATTTCCACTTAATCTATTACTAAAAACATGATTCCAATGACCATTTCGTAACCATCCATTAACTTTCCAAACCTGAACATCAATATCAATATAATTAGTGTTAATAGGTAAAACAAGGAAACTATGAGAATCATATTTTTTAGAAAGTTCGCCAATCAAATTATTATTAATATCATATGCTTTAACATCAACTTTATCACTAGTACTACCATCAGAACATAGTAAACCTAATCCTTTAAAAGTAGTACCAGTAGTTAAAGCAGATACACTACCAACACAACTAATAATTAAAACAGCTATTATAACTAAACTAAACAATTTTAATTTCATTAAATACACCTCCCAGTATAAATTTAATTTATTTGGACTATAAGCTCAATATAGCACTTCTTGGAAACGAACCCAAACTTTTTACACCAGTAGCTATAGTTCTAAATTATTATTTATCAAAACTACCATATATAGTTTTCTATTATTTTTTTGTGTGACAGCAATTCCACCAGCTACCCTACAGGGTAGTGGTTATCTTGCCTAAGTTTTTATATATCCATTCAAATTCATTATTGCTGTTTTTGAATTTGTATTATTTGTTACACCACTATTATCCTATATAACTTTTTGTAAGCCTATATCATCACCTAAGTCAATACCAGTACGAGCTACAAATACATTACCGCCTAAATTCAGTATTTATTGGGATTAATTTCTTCTATTTTTGTTCTTTTTTTATCATATCCACTATTTTTTAGTATATTAGATTTTGGAGATGTGAGCATTCATATTAAAAATCTTGATATGAAACACTTACATTTCATGTTTACATTTATTGTATTAACTTATATATAAATGTATCGGTTTAATGGTTTACAAATACAAAATAGAAATTAAATAATTCTTTTCTATTTAAATAAATAATGATTAAGAATAATTAAAAAAAAAATAGATTGTTTATCTATATTTAATCATATCACCCCCTCCCCCCCCCAGCTTATAAGTTGATTTAAGGATTGAATAAGTATTTAAGAAGAATATAATTTAATAATTAGTGATTATGATGATTAAAAGTAATATTAACTTTTAGTTTAATGTTTTATTTAGTTTAATGTTTTATCTGTTTTTAAAAATTTAGGTGAATGAGGTTTTCAACTTGTTTTAGTAAAAGTGATTATTTTATATTTAAAGTTTATTAACAATTTTTTTTATATTTTCTATATAAAATAAGACATTATTTTAGATATTATAGCAGTATATAGAACCAAATTATTTTATTAATTGATAATTAAATAGTTTATTATTAAAAAGTATTATAAATTAATTATTAAAGAATTATAAATATTAAAAAATATTATAAATTAATTATTAAAAAGTATTATAAAATATTAAAAAATATTAATATTAAAAAGTATTAAAAAATATTATAAATTAATTATTAAAAAGCATTATAAAATATTAAAAATTAATTATTAAAAAGTATTATAGAATATTAAAAAATATTATAAATTAAAAAGGTTAAAATTATGAAAAATCAGATAGCTGTAATTAGGATTAAATTATTAGATGCTCCAGTTCCAATATGGAGAAGAATTCAAGAAGATCCAGATATAACATTGGATAAATTTCATGAAGTAATTCAAATAGTTATGGGATGGGGAAATTATCATTTATATGGATTCCATGCTAAAAAGAAATTTTATTCAGAAACCACCGATGATGGTATGATGGATCATGCAATCTCAAGTGATTCAATTACTTTAAAAGAAATAATCGATTCAACTAAGAAGTTCAGGTATGAATATGATTTTGGTGATGGATGGGAACATGAAATTACATTCAACAAATATATTGAGCCTGTTGAAGATGTTAAATATCCTTGTTGTGTTTCAGGAAAAGGATTATGTCCTCCTGAAGATATTGGTGGGGTTTGGGGTTATGGAGAATTATTAGAAGAAGCTCAATCACCAAATCCATCCGATGAATTTTTAGAAACAGCAGAACATTACGGTTATACTGTTGATGATCTTAAGGAAATTGAAAAAAAACCATTAAATATAAGCTCAATTAATGAATTATTAGAATATTTAGTAAAAGAAAACTATAAATTAGATCAATTTTAATAAAATAAATAAACAATTGATTAATGATGAATAATAAATATTTTTTAGATTACGATTTAAGTCATGGCTTAAAACTTAGTTTTCATGGTGAAATTTACAATCATAAAGAGATCAATGATTTTTTAAATAGCTATTATAATTTAGATTATCATTACAATAGTGAACTTTTTCTATGTTTAATTCATTTTTTATTAAACAATGATTTAAATGTTGTTGTTAATTCTTTAAAAGAAAATCAGGATTATAAATTTGTTTTTAATCATGATGGAACTATTAAATCAGAATTTAATTTTTTAATAGCTGTTTTATATGGGTCTATGATTATCAATGGAGATTTTGTTTTTTCAATCTCTGATGGTAAAAATACTGTTATCTCAAGAGATGTTATTGGTTCTTATCTTCTTTATTATGGGGGTAATGATGAATTATTGTTTGCAAATAATAGAAAAACCTTATTAATTGATGGTATTTCAGATATTAAAACATTTAAACCTGGATATTTACTGTTTAACAAGGAACTATATCCTCCATTGAATCCTCCATGGAGTAAAATTAATTCAAAAAATAGTTTAAATTATATTGAATCTAAAAACACTCTTATTAAACTTCTTAGAGAATCTGTTAATATGAGAATAGAGAATTTAGATGAGGTAGGTTTGTTTTTCTCAGGTGGAGTTGATAGTACAACAATAGCTAAAATCTTAAAGGATAACAATGAAATAGATGTTAAGCTATTTACTGTAGGAACCGAAAATTCAAAAGACCTTGAAATTAGTAAAAAAATAGCTAAGGACTTAGATTTAGATTTAAAGTATGGTTTAATAAATGAAGAAATTATAAAATCTGAATTTGAAGATTTTCTATCAATTATTGATAGGAGAAATATCATTGATTTAGGTGTTGGGATGACAATGCATCTAAGCTCCAAATTAGCAGTTGATGAAGGATTTAAAACTATTTTAACAGGTCAAGGTGCTGATGAATTATTTGGTGGATACAATCGTTATTTAGATATTTATAATCAAGATAAGAATTCTCTTACTGATGAGTTTAGAAGTGATATTGAGTTTATGCATGAAGTTAACTTTCAAAGAGACCTTGCAATAGCTAATTTTAATAATCTAAATTTCAGATCTCCTTTTTTAGATAAGGATTTTCTAAGTTTTGCATTATCTCTACCAATTGATTATAAAATTAAATCATCTGATGATAAAATTAGAAAACATATTCTTAGAGATATAGCTATTGACTTAGGTGTTCCACATTATATTGCCTATAGACCAAAAAAGGCTGCACAATATGGTTCTGGAATTCATAAAATCATCATGAAAAATATTAGAAACATTATTATTTAAATTAAAAAATAAGAAAAAATCATTGAAGAATTTTGTTTTTAATATCAAATTTTGAGATTTCCGCGATGTGACTTTCTCCAGAGATTATTTTTTTCAATTCCCCATTATCTAATTCTAAAATTAAAGATCCCGTATTGTTAATTCCTACAACATATCCTTTTAAAACTCTTCCAAAGGGTTGCCTTATTACAACATAACTCCCAATTGTTTGAGAGAGGATTCTCCACCTGTACAATATTTCTTCGAATTCTTTATTTTTAAAATATTCATATATCTTTTCAAATTCTTCTAATAGGTTTACTATAAGATTATTTTCATTAACTTCTCTTTTTAATTCATCTTTAAGAGTTGTAGCCTTAATTTCTTTAGAAATAGAGCTTGAATCTAAATTACTATCAATGCCTATGCCAACAATAATGTAATCAAGAGTGCTGGATTTCGAATTTGCTTCTGTGAGTATTCCAGCTATTTTTTTATCACCAATTAATATATCATTAGGCCATTTAATTCTGGCGTCAACCCCCAATTTTCTAACAGCTTTTGTTACAGCTACACCCGCACCTAATGTTATTAAAGAAGCTTGACGTGGACTCATTTTTGGATGCAAAACAATGGATAACCATATTCCTCCAAGTGGTGATTCCCATTTCTTTCCCAATCTTCCCTTACCTTTAACTTGTGATCTTGCAATAACTATAGCTCCTTCTTTAATCTCAGTTCCAGCTAAAAATTTAGCTATTATATTTGTGGAGTCAACTTTTTGGAATGCATAAATATGCTGACCAATATATTTAGTTTTTAAGTTTTCTTTAATTTTTGATACATTGATATTTTCTGCTCTTTTAATACCTAATTTCTTTATATAATTAGCTATTTTCTCTTCCTCTATTGAAAAAAATTCATCATTGCTCAAATTAAAATCTCCGAGTTATTTAATTACTTTTTTTATTGCTATATATCAATATTGCTATATTTCTCAATTTTATTGCTATATTTTAATTAATATATTATTTAATTTATATCTTAATTTTCTAATTAGGTATTTATATTTTACTATATATTATATAATTACATTTCAATTAATATTATATTATTATATTTTAAAATATTTTATATTATTATATTTTAATTATAATTTATTATAATATTTTAATTATAGTTTAGAACCAAATTTTTCACGATTTAAAAATTTTTAATTTTTATTAAATTATTCTAATTTTTAATTTTTATTAAATTATTCTAATTTTTAATTTTTATTAAATTATTCTAATTTTTAATTTTTATTAAATTATTCTAATTTTTAATTTTTATTAAATCATTCTAAATTTTCAAAATTATATAATATATTTTATTAATTTATAATTAAATAGTTTATTTTATTTATTTTTTAAAAATAATAATTTTAATTTATTTAAATTGATTTTTAGAAAAATTAGAACTAATGATTTTTAGAAAAATTAGAACTAATGATTTTCAGAAAAATTAGAACAGTAGTTATTATAAAAAAGTTCTTAAAATTTGAATTATAAATTTTTTTATTAAATTATTTAATTTTAAATATTATTTCATGAAAATCTATAATTTTAAATTTTAAATAATGTAAATTTATTTTAATTAATATAACTAATTTTAAATTAATATATTTTAATAATATTTATTTTTAAAAAAATTATTTATTAAAGACTTTATCAAACTCATTATAATGATTTTCAGAAAAATTAGAACTAATGATCTTTATAAAATTTAAGTTTCATTAAGTTTCATATTATAACACATTTATATTTCAATTAATGTTTGTATATTAATTATATGGTTAATATGATAGTTTATATTATAAAAGCATATATTAATTAATATAAAAAAATTTAAATATTATTATATAAAAAAAATTAATATGAAAAAAATCTAAATATAAAAATTATGATTCATACATATTAATATAAAATTCATTAAATAAGTTAAATTAAGTTTAAAATTAGGTGTTAAAAGTGACAGATAAAAAATTAACTACAAATAAAGGTATACCTGTATCAAATGATCAAGCATCAATAACTACAGGTGAAGATTCAAGTTACACTTTACTACAAGATGTTCAGTTAATTGAAAAGTTAGCACATTTTGATAGAGAAAGAATACCAGAACGTGTTGTACATGCCAAAGGAGCTGGAGCTCATGGTTACTTTGAAGTGACCAATGACCTTTCAAAGTATACAAGAGCAAAATTTTTATCAGAAGTTGGTAAAAAAACCGAAATTTTTTCTCGAATGTCTACCGTTGGTGGAGAAAGAGGTTCTGCTGATGCTAAAAGAGATCCTCGTGGTTTTGCAGTTAAATTCTATACTGAAGAAGGAAACTACGATCTTGTTGGAAATAATATTCCAATATTTTTCATTAGAGATGCTATAAAATTCCCAGACTTTATCCATACACAAAAAAGACATCCATCCAATAATTTAGCTGATGCAAATATGTTTTGGGACTTTTTATCCTTAACTCCAGAATCTATTCATCAAGCAACATTTTTGTTCACCGATAGAGGAACACCACAAAATTATAGGCATATGGACGGATTTTCAAGCCATACATATATGTGGTACAATGAAAAAGAAGAATATGTATGGGTTAAATATCATTTCAAAACAGCCCAAGGAAATAGAACCTTAACAAATGACGAATCTATTAGAATGTGTGGTGAAAATCCTGATCATGCAACTGAAGATCTTTATAATGCTATTGAGAATGGAGATTATCCTCAATGGGATGTGTATGTTCAAATTATGACAAACGATGAAGCAAAGGAATATAAATTTGATCCCTTTGATGTTACAAAGGTATGGTATCATGGTGATTACCCATTAATACCACTTGGAAAAATGGTTTTAAATAAAAATCCTGAAAATTACTTCGCTGAAGTTGAACAATCAGCATTCGCACCTTCAAATTTTGTTCCAGGAGTTGGTCCATCCCCAGATAGATTATTGCAAGGAAGACTTTTCACTTATGAAGATACTCAAAGACATAGATTAGGTCCAAATCACCATCAAATTCCAATAAATCGTGCGAAAAATGCTGAAATTAATAATTATCAAAGAGATGGTCCGATGAATATTGGTGATAATGGAGGTTCAGGACCCAACTACTATCCAAATTCTCAAGATGGTCCAATTCCAGATATATCATTTAAACCACCAGCTATTGAATTACAAGCAGTTATTGATAAACATACACGACCTGTTGAAGATGTTGATTTTGTTCAAGTTGGTGAATTTTGGAGAAGAGTCTTGAATGATACTGATAAAGAGCATTTGGTAAATAACATTGTAGGTCATTTAGGTAATGCTCAAGAAAGAATACAATACAGACAAACATCTCTTTTCTACAAAGCAGAACCTGAATATGGAACTCGTGTTGGAGAAGGTCTTGAGTTAGATATAGGAAAAATTAAAACCTTATCTGAAATGTCTCAAGAAGAAAGAGTAGAAGCCACTAAAAAGTAATTGGATTTATAAATCCAATTATCCCCTATTTTTCATTTTTCCATGCCCCTATCATATACAACAATGACCATATAATGGTTTATAAAATAGTTTAAACCATAACCTTTCTAAATTTAGATAACTGAATAATTTAATAGGTTATTATAACCATATACTTATTTATCTTTTTTTATTTACTAAGATATTTAGAAACAACAAAACAAAAAATAAATACTAATACCATTGGTAACCATTGACTTAAGAATTCTGACATACTTTAACCTCAATATTATATAAAATATAGGTTGTAACTAAATATAAATTATAATTTAGATACTGTAACATTCTCTATATTGATTTTTTTTATTAATAAGAACATAATACTATACAAAATCATCAATAAAATGAATAAACTGATTATTGTAGAATAGCTAACTATCTTACCAGAAATAAAAAGATCTAATAATTTTGAAGGATCTCTAAATAAGAAAATAAATCCAAATATTATTGGAATATTCAATATTTCAGTTAATTTTGTATAATTAAATCTTAAAATAAGATAAGCTGACAATGTAGAATATAAAATTCCAAACAGTGGGACTATAACAAATATCATTATCCAAATCTCACTTGGAAATGAAATAAAAGTATTTAATTTTAATCCCCATATTAAATACAATGATGTAACTGAGCTTATAAGCATTACATAAGTCAATACAGATATAGAGATTAATTTGGAAACGACTATTTCAAAAAGAGATAATGGGGTTGTTAACATAGCCTCAAATGTTTTAACTAATTTTTCATTAACAAATATCTCATTTAATAAAGATATATTTGATATAAGAATATTAAATAAAGGTAATCCTATAAATAAAACTTCTAAGAATGAAGTATTTAAAGAATCTAATCTATTAATATTGTTTGTTAATCCAAATGCTAAAACAATCACTATAATTAAATTTAATGATAGTGATAGAATATATTTTTTACTTGATAGAGAAGAATTTAATTCTTTCATGATCATGGTTTTAACAGCTATATTCATTAAATATCAATCCTCCATATTTATATGGAAATAACTTTCCTCTAATGTTGATTTATTTTTATAAACATTTTGAATATTGAAATTAGAATAATTTTCAAGCTTAAAATTTTCACTGTTTTCAATTACTATTAAAGTTCCATCTCTTTTAGCATTGAAATTTTCTTTTAAGGATAATAATAATTTTTCAGCTTCTTCAATAGTATTTAGATTAATATACATTTTTGATTTGCTGTTTTCATCAAGAAACTTATTTAAACTTCCTTTATATATTATTTTCCCATTTTTAATTATTGCTAAATGAGAACAAATCATTTGAACCTCATTTAAGTCATGAGATGAGAAAAAAATAGTTTTTCCCTCATTTGCAAGATTTTTAATTATTTTTCTAATTAGTTGTCTTGATTTCGGATCAACACCTAAGGTTGGTTCATCCAGAACTATTAATTCAGGATTTGAGATTAGTGATCGTGCAAGAGATAATCTTTTTTTCATTCCAAAGGAGTATTTTGAAACCTTAACATCCCCCCATGTATTTAATTGAAAAAGATTTAATAAATATTTTGATTTTAAAGTAGCTTCCTCTTTATTAATATTATATAAACCTCCCCAAAATATTAAATTTTCAACACCAGTTAAGGTATCTATTAAGCCATTGAACTCTAATAAAGATCCTATTTTTGATTTTAGTTCTTTGATGAGTGAATTTTCATTGAATAAATTTATTTCACCTGAAGATGGCTTCATTAACCCTAAAATTAACTTAATAGTGCTTGTTTTACCTGAACCATTGTTACCTAAAAACCCAAAGATTTGACCTTTTTTCACTTCAAATGAAACATTCTTTAAAGCCTCAAAATTCTGATAGGTTTTACTTACATTGTTAAGCTGAACAACTATTTCTTTATCTATAAAAATACTATTTTCATTCTCCATTTTATGAAAACTCCCATGTATTAATTTGGTATTAAACTTAAATTTTTGTAAAATCATTAACTCTAATTCTTCTTAAAATCAATTGTTTTAAAATTAAATATTATTAAAAAATATTAATTAAAAATCATTCAGATTAATCAAAAATCATTCAGATTAATCAAAAATCATTCAGATTAATCAAAAATCATTCAGATTAATCAAAAATCATTCAGATTAATCAAAAATCATTCAGATTAA
>JAITPS010000091.1 GCA_031289325.1 Candidatus Methanovirga meridionalis | reverse complement strand
TGTATAGTAAAGTAAATAGAGTAATAAAAATAAGAAAATGGATATAATATTTATATATATATTTTCTTTTTCTTTTATAGATTTAAAATTCAGTAGCAATTTTGGCATTAAAATACTTGTAATTAGAATAAGTATTGAATCTAAAAATTTCCAAATATCACCAGGCAAATAACATAATATTACTGAGAAAAAATCAGTTACAAACCTTGAACTCCAACCCATATATCTTTGAAATAGAAAATTTTGATCATTGAATAAAAATAAATTATCAATACTTTTAGCATATCCAATATCGTCAGAAGTATTTGTGATTATTGGTTGATGAAGAAACAATATTAATATAAAAAATAGTAAAAATGGAAGATTCAAATGTTTAATAATTTTCTGTGGCATACCGACCATATTTATCTCTCACATATATTATAAGGCATAAATATTATTATTTAAATACTTTTTCATATATACTATAATTTTACAGAAATATAAAATAGAAAATCCTCCATACTTTTTGACACTCTCAAAGTAGGGAAAAGTATAAATAGAGGAAGAACAAAAAAATGTAGAATAGTAATGAATAGCATAAAGAATAGGTTTTAAAATCTAAAAAGTTTTATTATTCTTATTTCATATTTAGAATATTACTATCTTTAAAAGTTAAAATGATTGGTTTAATATTATAGTTTTAGTTGTGTTTTTATATTGCTTTAAAAGATTTTTAATCTTAAAACAAGTTTTAAAAATCCAATATCAGAAAATAAGTATTATTAAAAGTTTATGGTACTGTAAAAAGAGGATGGATTTTCACAATTGAAAAATTAAGAAAATATAGTAAAAATTCTATGACCTTTATGGTTTAAATTTTTCTGCCTTAGAACCAAAATTTAGGATTTAAAATTTCCATTTTCTTTTTGTAGCACCGTAATAACATGAAAAATCGAACTTAGATAATTTAGATATGGAAAATATTATTGTAATGTTTAGTTTCCAAAAAAATGTTTAGTATCCAAAAAAATAATGTAAAATAATTGAATAATTGAGAGAATCTTATTAATAACATCTGATATTATGATTAAGTATATATTAAAGAATATTAAAGTTGAAACAATTTTCCTGTTTTTCTGTTTAGTTTTCGGTTTTATATTCGTATTTGTAACAGCTCCATTTGCAGTTGCAGATGAAAGTTCGCATTTTCTTAAAGCTTGGGATGTAAGCCAAGGACATTTTATTCAAAAAAATCCACTCATAACTGTTCCTAAATCTATTGGGAATAGTGTTGGGAATGTAATACTATCTTCTCCTAATATAATAGATGTCATGTCATTAGAACGAAATGAATATTTGTCATACTTCAATAAACCTTTAAATATTCATGAGACTCAAAAAGTTGATATTGCTAATGTTGCTGGCTATCCATTTCTTCCTTATCTTGCTCCAGCATTTATTTTTAAAATATGCGAACTTTTAAATTTATCTCCTTTACTTTTGATGTATTTTGGTCGTTTAATTAATTTAATTATATACATTATAATTGTATATTATGGAATTAAATTATTGCCCCTTGGAAAAAATATGTTTTTATTAATTGTATTAATGCCAATGTCGCTTAGTGAAGCCGCTTCACTTTCAGCAGATAGTTTAAACATGGCACTATCATTTTTTACAACATGTTTATTTTTAAAATTAGCTTTAAATAAAGAAAAGATTCAAAGAAATGATGTTGTATTATTATCTCTATCTTTATTAGGTATAGCATTATCAAAACAAATATATATTTTACTAGGATTATTATTTTTCATGATCCTCAAATCAAATTTTGATAATAAAAAAGACATTATTACCCACTTCTTGCCTATAATCTTACCATCAAGTATAACTGTTGTAATTTGGAACTTTATATCTGGATATTCTGGCATAATTAATTCAATGGTTTCATTTCAATCATCTAATGGATTTAATACTTCAAATTTTCTGAATATGGTTATAGATACGATTATCATGAAATTTAATTATATTATTACAAGTTTTGTTGGATATTTTGGATGGTTAACTAAATGCTATCCATTACCTATATTTTTAGTTTATTTATATTTAATAATTTTAGTAATTGTCCCATTAATCGAAACAACTAAGTTTCAATTGTCTGCGAAACAAAAAATAATAAATTTTTTAATTTTTTCTTTAGGATCATTAGTATTATTCACTATTAGCTTCTCATGGGAGCCTGTAGGATCTAAAATTATTAATGGCATTCAAGGAAGATATTTTATTCCATTTATTCCATTATTTTTCTTAGTTTTGCAGAATAAGAAAATAAATAATTATTTTGATAAAGAAAAAATCCAATTTTATTTAAAAGTTTTTATTATATCTTTCATTGGAATAATGTTAAGTATATCTTCTTATATTTTATATTATGGACGAATATCTTTCTTTTGATCGATACCATGAAATTTTATTAATAAGATTTTAAAATTCAATCGGCACTGTAAAAAGAGGATGGAAATTTAAAATCTGAAATTTGTTTTTTAGGCAGAGAATGTTTAGACTATATACATTTAGCCTATTTTTTTAATTTTTCATTTGCAAAAATCTATGCTAATTTACAGTACCTTCAAATCATATCTGCACTAAATGAATTAAATAACTTTTTAAATATGTAAATGTTTTGAAATAAATGATTGTAAACTTTTGTAAAGTTTATCATTATTATGTTTCTATAAAAATCAATTTCAGAAACTATATGTTTCTATAAAAATCAATTTCAGAAACTCCAAATTGACAATTGAACTAACTGATTAAATAGATGTGAGTTGGATAAGATAAATATCTTTTATTTATTACAGATATTTTATCTAATTTAAATCCATTTTCAGTTAGTGTCTTATTAAAAGCAAATATTCCACCATATAAATCATATCCCGAATCAAAAACCCATATTTTATTATTTTTTAATTTTTCTATATCTAATACTGTTGAATTATCATTCCATGCGATAAATTCATTTTCTTTTAAATAAAATTTAAAAAAAGAATCGATCATCCAAGGATAACCTAAATAAATTATTGTATCATTTTCACTTATTTGATTTATATTTTCATTAAATCCTAAATCAGCTAATTTAAGATAATTAGAAGAATCTATAAATGTAATAGTGTTTATCATACCATTTAATAGTAAAATTATCAAAATAGGTATAAAAATTATTTTTTTGGAACGAAAATTACTTAATGAAACTGAAAAAGATAACCAAAAACAACCTAACATTGGAACGGCATATCTTCCAATAAACATGGGCTTAACCAAAATAGAAAATAGAAATGAAAAAAACATTGTAGTTATTAATACGAATATTCCACCTAATTCAATAATCATGTTATAATTTTCCAATTTTTTTAATTCAAATAGATGCAATGACGATAATATTATCAATGATAATAATAACATCGCACCCAATACTTTTAGATGAGAAGTATAGTCAATAAGATCCATCGGGGAAAAAATAAATCCAATGGTTTCGATTATTGATTGAAGTGAAACAGTATCCCATTGATAAACTGTGAAATACTTTGATTGTTGAAAAAATAGAATAATACAAGGAGAATATAATAATATCATAGTTACTGAGGACAATATCCAATTTTTAAGTATTTTTCTATTTTTTAAAATTATATGTGCTAATAAGATTAAAAATATAAATGTAATAGCAATTGTTGCATAATAATGAATATAAGCACCCATTAAAGCACATATAGTAAAAATAATCCAATTTTTCTTATTAGACTTAATAGTAATTTTATAACAATAGTAAAAACTTAAAGTTACAAAAAACAATGCCCATGAGTACATTCTAACTTGAAAACCATAATACATTAAATTTGGCATTGTAATAATGCAAAATGTAAAAACACCCGAAACTAACCATCCAAAATCTTCTTTAATTTTTTTTAAACTAAAAATTACAATGAAAAACAGAGGGATAATGGAAAATATTTTAGCTAAAATAATATGGGATATATTGGAAGGAACTAACAACGAAAAAAATTCTAAAAATATTTTCAATAGGGCGAAATATAGGGGAGGATGAACATCCGCAGAAGAAGATATGATAATATGGTAAAAAGATTCACGAATTAAAATAAATGTCCATGTTTCATCCAACCATAAAGATTGATTTAATCCTAAAATCACCATGATCATGAATAAAATAATACTTAAAATAGATAAACAAATACCTGCAAACTTATATGATTTAAAGTTAGTTAGTTTACTCATAAAAATCAACATTCAATAATAATATAATTTGAAAAGTTCTTTATTTTTTAATCCAAAGCTTAGTAGTAATAACTCACATGAAACTTCTTTAAGTTAAAAATTTCTGGCTTTATTTAGTGAAGTTTTTTATTTCAGTTCGAACGAAGTTTTTCTTTATTCTTTAAAATCGAAGATTTTGAAGATTTAGAAAAAATTTTTTATTTTTTTTCTTCAATTTTAAGTTTAACATTATTAAAATGTTTATTTTAAAATTATATAATTAATTCTTGTATATTAATTTATAATAAAAATTTAAATTAGTTATCTCTAAATCATATCTTCTTTAAGGAAAATTCCTTCATAAGATCTTTATCATAACACCCATAACTATTGAGACAATATCTCATGTAACATTATGAATTTTAGATATATAAACAAATCATGATAATAATTGTTAATCCAGAGTTTTACTATTAATTGCATTTAACCCATTAACAATAAATATAGTGAATTACAACTTTTATATTATGTACTTTTATATTATATAATATATATAGTAGTTCTCTTAACTTTTGTAACATATTACTTATGCTGAATAACATCTATAAAACTTTTAAATTTTCTTAAAATTGAAATTTAACTATTTAAAAACTGATTTTGAATAATCTTAGTTATGTTAAAAAAGTTTGGTAAAGTACTATAGTGTATGCAATAATGTTTTTAAGTACAGAAAATAAGATTTTCTAATTGAACAAGTTCAATAATAAAGTTTTTAAAAATGAAACATGATTATTAAATTTTTAATTAAAAAAATTATAGATATTGTTTTTAAAAATAAAGAAATAAAAATTAGTATTTAAAAAATTAACATAATATCAATTTGAAATTCTTAAAAACGGAGAATCTATTCTCCTAAGTTGAAAATAAATTTTCAACAATAAGATATTTAAAAATAATGGTGCGACAGGATAGGGTCTCTATTCTTCATTAATTAAATCAGTGAAATATTGTTAAATATTTTAATTCCAGTTGTGTGGAATTTTCTCCCCAGAAACTCTTA
>JAITPS010000054.1 GCA_031289325.1 Candidatus Methanovirga meridionalis | reverse complement strand
ATGCCGTTATTAACCGAAAGGTAGCAGGAAATCGAAGAATACAATAACTGTGAACGGATACCATTCCTTGTGAATGGAATAGAAATATTGCTGAATTTCAATTGGTGTATAACATGTTTTATAAAACGAAAAGTAAATTTTATTAAAAGAATGGTGGTCAGAAGATGAAAACTTCAAATACTTTGAAGTCCTCAACCCCATACACTACTATTTGGTCTGATATCCATTTGGATTAAGATTGAAAAGTATATAGATAAGTTTACAAAAGCGGATATAACGTGCTGAAAGTGTGAATGAATCCCCGTAAATTTAAACGAAGATTCTCACACTAACAGATAAAGATATGCTTGAGCGGTTTGTCATGAAAGTGACACGAGCCGTTCTTAGGAGAGGTTAGGAGGGAAACCTCCTAATTTTATCCGACATTATTTACAAATAATAATTATAATTTTTTTAATTAAAAATTTAATATTTATGGTGTAATATAAAAAATCTCATTATTGAACTTGTTTAATTAGAAAATCTTTGATATTTAAGTTACCTTCGATAACAAATCTTTGATTTTCCTGTATTGAAATTTTTTATTTCAATTAGAAAAACGAAGTTTTTCTGTACTTACAAACATTATTTCATACACAATAATTTTTATTTAATTATTTTTTTAAGGTATGATATGTTTTGATTATTTTTATTTTCATAGTTAATATCATCAACTTTATCTTTTATAAGAATGAGTCCTAATCCACCTATAGTTTTATCAATGCTTAGGTTTGAATTTTCTATTAAAGGGTTGAATTTAATTCCATTGTCAATGATACATAGTGTTAAATTATTTCCTTCAATTTCATGTGAAATATATACTTTTTTATCTTTAATTTCATGGTCTGATTTAATGGTTGTTTTGTTTTTCCTTATTTCCTCTGGATATCCATGTTTTACTATGTTTGTAAATGTTTCCTCTATAACAAGTTTTAATTCTAATTTAAATGTGTTAGATACTTTTAAATGATTTAAACTTTCATCAATAAATGATTGGATTTTCATCAATTCTTCAATTTTTGCATTAACAGTGATTCTATTGGAAAGTTCTTCAATGTAAGTTTTATTGCTTTCAAATGAATTATCATAGTCTTTTTCAAATGAATTATCATAATTTTCTAATTTTTTCTTATTTTTCTTATTTTTCTTATTAGGTTTTAATGTTAAATTGTTAGTCTTTGTTTCACAGATAGGATATTTTTGATTGTTCCTTATTTCAGGAATAAAATTTGAATTTGTTTTATATGATTCATAGTTGGGATTTTCATAGGATAGAATGTATGAAAAATGTTCCTCGTTTATACACCCAAATACTTCAATTGAACTGTTTTCCATTTCTAAAGAATGATTATTAAACATATTTTCACCTTTTATTTTCCTTATATTTTATCATTGAATATCTAAAAGCTTAATTATATTGGTAGTTTTAAAAATATCTATTATAAATTCATTCGTATTCTTAATAATTAACTTTTTCCCTGATTTCTCCATTTCTTTTTTCAATGTAAGAATTACTCGAAGTCCTGAACTTGAGATGTATTCTAAATTTTTGAAATCGAAAATCAGTTCATTTATTTCAGATATATTTTCATTTAATTCTTTTTCTAACTCATGAGATGAACCATTGTCTAATCTTCCACTAAGTTCAACAGTTATTTTATCATTATCTACTTTTTTCTTAATGTTCATATAATAAGTCACCATCAATGCCTTTTCAAATGTTATGATATTTATATTTTATATTATTATGTGTACTATTATTAAATGTACACTGCTGTAAAACGATGTACATTGCTGTAAATAAGAAATTTTTTAATTAATATCAATGAGCAACAATGATTTTTCATGATATAAATTGATATAAAAGTTAAACACCATTAAATATGTATTCATGCATAAACATAGAAAAACAATGATTTTTTCATCAATTTTGGAATTGTTGCTCAGTTTCAGTTATGATTTATTGATAATAAGTGAAAAATAATGTTTCCACCCTTATTTTTAATCTATTAGAATGATTTTCTTTTATTTTAACTATAATTCTATTAAAAATAGATTTTTATTTATTTAATTAGTTTTAATTTATCCATTATGATTAATATGCTGATTTCAATTTAAACATGAATCATTTCAAAACATGAATCATTTCAACTATCATTATATTCTTAAGGTTATAAGTATTTATATTTATTTATAGTTACTATGCTAAAGTTCTTAAATTTTGAGTGATAAATTTTTCATTAAATTATTTAATTTCAAATATCATTTTATAAAAATATCTAATTTTAAATTTCAATTAATATAAATAATTTTTAATTAATATAAATAATTTTTAATTAATATAAATAATTTTTAATTAATATAAATAAATTTTAAATTAATATAAACAATTTTTTAATTAATATAAATAAATTTTAAATTAATATAAATAAAATTTAATAAATATAAACAATTTTTAATTAATATAAACAATTTTCAATTAATATAAATAAATTTTAATAAATATAAATAAAATTTAATAAATATAAACAATTTTAAATTAATATAAATAATTTTTAATAAATATAAATAATTTTTAATAAATATAAATAATTTTCAATTAATATAAATAATTTTCAATTAATATAAATAATTTTCAATTAATATAAACAATTTTCAATTAACATAAATAAATTTTAATAAATATAAACAATTTTCAATTAATATAAACAAATTTTTAATAAATATAAATAAATTTCAATTAATATAAACAATTTTTAATAAATATAAATAAATTTCAATTAATATAAACAATTTTTAATAAATATAAACAATTTTTAATAAATATAAACAATTTTTAATAAATATAAATTTGTAGCACTGAAATAAAAAAATATAAAACCGTTGATGGAATGTTAGAATATTTAACTTTGAAAATGAGATAAAAATCCTGTGGATAATTTGAAAATAAAGAAACTAAGAGAGTATATTAAGAAAAAGTTAGAAACAAATCCATACACATAAATTTCCACAAAAGTTTACAGCCTTACCAAATCAAAAACTTTATAAATATAAAAAATCATACTATTTGTTGTTATGTTTCTTGTATTATAATGTATGAAATAAGGTTTATAAAAAAAATCAAAGACAAAGTTTTAAAAACAGAGAGTCAAAGATTTTTTAATGACTGATATGATGAAATATTAATTTAGGATGATTTTTTATGGTGTCTGCTAAAATTGATGGAAATGATTTAGTATTTGATATTTCATTATCCCATAAGATTTTTGCATTAAAAAGCCAGATGAGAATACCTTTAGATAAAATTGTAGAAGTATCTATACCTGAAAACCTTAAATTAGATGTTGTTTATACAGTTAAGGATCATAATTGGAGAGTGGCTGGTTCTAATATTCCATATCTGTATCGTGGAGGTACTTTCATAGAACATGGTAAAAAAGTTTTTTGGGATGTGCATAATACTAATAAAGATATTCAATTAATTTTGGACAATGATTTCTATGCAAAAGTATACATTGAAGTTGATAATCCACAAGAAGCTGTTGTTACTATAAATAAAGCTTTAAAAAGAACTTAAATTTGTTTTTAATTGTATTATTTTTTAATAAATAACCTTTAAATCATAAAAAAATTATTATTAAAAAAATTATTATTGTTAAATATTAATATAAATTGACCTATTAATATAAATTGATAATAATGGAATATTGATTAAATAATGTAGTATTAACTAAATTATATTAATTAATGTTTTTAATTTAACTGATAATTGTTTAAAGCTTGAAAGAGGTTTAATGTTGTCAAGAGGAAGTAAAAAACCTAAATGGATGAGGGATATAGCTAAAGAACGTATTGACATCTTATTTACTTTGGCAACTAAGGAATTTTCACAAAATCCATTGAGATCACATAGATATGTAGAGTTAGCAAGAGCTATTTCCAAAAAGTACAAGACTAAAATTCCTAAAAAATGGAGTCGTAGCTATTGTAAAACTTGTTATAAATTCTTACTTCCTGATAAAAACTCTCATGTTCGTTTAGTTTCAAGTGAAGTACATATTAAATGTCATGAGTGTAATAATGTCATGATAATTCCTTATAAAAGAGAAAAGAAAATAAAAAGGAGATCAAATATTAATGCTTACATTATCAAAAAAAGAGCTAATGAATAAAGCTCTTTCCACAATAACAATTAACATTGGCAAATCTGGTGTTAATAAAAATGTATTTGAAGAAATAAAACGCCAATTAAAAGCCAATGAAATAGTAAAATTGCGATTTGCTAAAGGTGTTTCAGATGAGAAAGAGTCTCATATTAATAACATTGTTGTCAACACCAAATCAAAGCTTGTTGATTTAAGAGGTAATGTTGCTATTATTTATAAGAGAAGTAACAATACTAATTAGTTAACTTCATGAATTTAATTCAGTTGTTAATAGTTTGTTATTGTTATATGGTATTGGACTTAAATTTTTGCAAAAATCATTATTTCTAATTTTTAAAATTACTATTTTTAATTTTTAAAATTATTATTTTTTTATTAAATCATTTAATTTTAAATATTTTTATGAGATTATTTAATTTTAAATATTTTTATGAGATTATTTAATTTTAAATATTTTTATGAGATTATTTAATTTTATTTTTATTAAATCATTTAATTTTAAATATTAATTTTAAGTAAAAATCTACAATTTTAAATTTTAATTTTAAATACAATTTTAAATTTTAAATAATATAAATATATTTCAATTAATATAACCAATTTTAAATTAATATATTTTAATAATATTTAATTTTAAAAAAAATTATTTAATAAGAACTTTACCAAAACCACTATATTAAACTTATTATTTTTAAAAAATAAATAAAATAATAAGAATTATTTTTAAAAAATAAATAAAAAGAGTAAATAAAAAAGTAAATAATAATAAGAAAAGTAAATAAAAAAAGTAATATAATAATAAGATAATATAAATAATAAAATAAATAAATTAAATTATAAATTAATAAAATATAAATAGTAAATAATTTTGAAAATTAGAATATTATAATAAAATAAATAGTTAATAAAATAAATAGTTAATAAAATAAATAGTAAATAATTTTGAAATTAGACTATTATAATAAAAATTAAAAAAATTTTAAACTAACATATAATAATTCTATATGGAATGGCTGAGAAAACTCCTATCCTTTAGGGGTAGTGAGAGGTTCACATTTCAATGAAAAAGCAAATTCTATGAAAAAGCAAATAAAGGAGAATTAATATGGTTACAGTGTATGATGTTCCTGCAAATTTATTAATAAAGTATGTTGCAGATGATTTTAATAATAACAATAATAAAATTGAAGCTCCTGAATGGAGTAGTTTCGTTAAAACTGGTGTTCATAAAGAAAGAAAGCCTGACATAATTGATTGGTGGTATGTAAGATGTGCAGCTCTATTAAGAAGGGTTTACATTGATGGTCCTGTTGGAATCACTAGTCTTAGAACATTCTATGGTGGGAAGAAAGATAATGGTGTAAATCCTGAAAAATTTAGAAAAGGAAGTGGATCCATTATTCGTGGAGCATTAAAACAGTTAGAAGAAGCAGGTTATGTTGAAAAGGTTGATGGTGGGAGAATTATTACTCCTCAAGGTAGGTCTTTCTTAGATAAATCTTCGGCTGAAGTAATTAAAGATATTCCAGAGCTTAGCAAATATTAATTTAATTTGATACCAATTGAAAATAAAATTTAACTCAAATAAATTTTAGTATTGAATAAGTTTAATAAGAATAAAGATTATATTAGATTTATACTAAAATATTTAATAATGATTAAAATATCATACTAATTAATACTCATGTTAATTTAGGGGAGTAATACCATCACTGATCTTGATGAATTAAGACAAAAAAGAATGGCTGAGTTGCAACAACAAGCTATTGCTAATGAAAATCAGCAAAAGATGCAACAAGAATTGGAAATGCAAAAAAAGCAAACAATGATTCAAATATTAACTCCCGAAGCTCGAGATAGATTAGGTAGCTTAAGATTAACTAAACCTGATTTTGTTAATCAAATTGAGTTACAATTGATTCAGATCGCTCAATCTGGTAATCTTAGAAGTAAAATAACTGATGATCAACTTAAAGATTTATTAAAAAGAGTTTCTGGTACAAAAAGAGAAATTAATATAAGAAGAAAATAAAATAATTAATTTTAATAAAGTTTAACTTCATAATTTTCTAAAATTAAAACTATTAATATAATTAAAACTATTAATATAATTTATATATGATTTATTGCATTTTCAGTTGGAGTATTCATTACTAATTAAATGTGATTTAATGAATGTTGCTGTTTTATATAGTGGTGGTAAAGATAGTTCTTTAATAGCTATTATCCTAAAGAAAATGGGTTTTAATCCAAAATTAGTCAATGTTAACTTCGGAGTTTTTAAATCATATCTTCCTGCTATGGAATCTGCAAAATCATTAGGCTTTGATTTTAGTCTCTTAGAATTAGATAGAGATATTCTTGAGAAAGGAGTTGATATGATTATTGAAGATAAATTTCCAAATAATGGCATTGATTATATTCATAAAGAAGTAATTAAAAATCTATCTGATTTTGAATATGATATTATTGCCGATGGAACCAGAAGAGATGATAGGGTTCCAAAATTAACTAAAAATGAAATTAAAAGTTTAGAAGATAGAAAAAATGTTCAATATCTTAATTTAGATGGTTTTGGTTATAAAACCATTGATTTAATTGTTAATAAATTCTTTGAGTTTAAAAAAGAAAAAAGTAATAGAGAAAATTCTGATTACGAAGTTGAAATTAGATATTTAATTGATGAAAGAGGTTTCAAATCTTCTGAAATCTTTCCAGAACATTATCAAACCAGAGTCATTGGATTTAAAAATAGGTGATTAAATGAGTAGAAATAGACCGTTAGGTAAAAAGTTAAGGCTTGCAAAAGCTTATAAACAAAATAGAAGAGTTCCAGTATGGGCAGTAGTTAAAACCAGTCGTAATGTTAAATATAAGCATAAACCAAGACATTGGAGAAGAAATAGTCTTAAAGTATAATATGATGGAGTTTTTATAAATGGAAAGAGTATACACAATACCACTTAGAAAAGTTAAAAATGTTCAAAGAACTATAAGAGCACCAAGAGCTATTAGAGAAGTTCAAAATTTCTTAAAAAAACACATGAAAACTGAAGAAGTTAAAATTGATTCAAGTGTTAATGAGAAAATTTGGGCAAGAGGAATTAAAAAAATACCTTCAAAAATTAAAATTAAAGCTATTAAAGATGACGATGGTGTAGTTAACGTTACATTAGAAGAGTAAATAGCTTAATTTTATATAAATTTATTAATAATGTCTTAAGGAGATATGGATTAATGCTTAAAAGAATTGATCTTATGGGAAGTCCTAATTTGGGTGTTTACATATCGGTTACTAATGAAATCGCAATCGTTCCTAAAAATCTTGAAGAATCAATGGAAGAAGTTCTAAAAGAAGTATTAAATGTAGATGTTATAAAAACTTCTATTGCTGGAAGTAACTTAGGAGGAGCTTTAGTAATAGGTAATTCAAATGGATTAATTGTTTCTCCATTTACATTTGATAGAGAAATTGAATTAATAGAAGAACATGGAATTAATGTTGCTAAACTTCCAGATAAATATACTGCAATAGGAAATATAGCTATTGCTAATGATAATGGAGCTATTGTTAGTCCATTACTTTCTGATGAATCTATTAATCTTATTGAAAATACTTTAGATGTTTATGTAGAGAGAAGATCCATTGCAGGCTTTAATATAGTTGGGTCTTTAGCAAATGTCACAAATAAAGGTGCTCTTCTTCATGTTGATACAACAAAAGATGAAATCAGCTTAATTGAGAAAATTTTTAAAGTCTCTGCTGATACTGGTACTGTTGGAAGAGGAAATATTCTTGTTGGTGCATGTTCATTAGCTAATTCATTCGGAGCTTTAGTTCCGCAAGAAACATCAGGTCCAGAAATGTTGAAAGTTGAAGAATCATTAGGTTTACTTGATGATTAATGATTTATATATTAATTAATGATTTATATTAAAGACTTATGTATTAATTAATGATTTATATATTAATTAAGGACTTATGTATTAATTAATGAGTTATACAATTAGTTATTTAAATACTAATCATTAATTATATTCTATATATATATCAAGTATATAATGTTAGTTTTTATCCATTTAATTTTAAATATATTAAAAAATTCATAATTATTATACTTTAGAACTATTTTTGCATTTAAAAATTTTTTAATTTTTATTAAATATTTTAATTTTTAAAATTATTTAATATATTTTATTTTAATATATTTTATTAATTTAAAATTATATTTTATTAATTTAAAATTATATTTTATTAATTTAGAATTATATTTTATTAATTTAGAATTATATTTTATTAATTTAGAATTATATTTTATTAATTTAGAATTATATTTTATTAATTTAGA
>JAITPS010000186.1 GCA_031289325.1 Candidatus Methanovirga meridionalis | reverse complement strand
TTAATAAAAAAAATAGAGGAGGCTAAAAATATGATCTCAAAAAGTAAAGAAGCCGAAATTCTAAAAATAGAAATTGAAAAAAGACAAATGGATGAAAAAATCCGTTTAGAAACCGCAAAAGAAAAAGGTATAAAAGAAGGTATAAAAAAAGGTATAAGAGAAGGTGAAAAAAAAGGCATTGAAAAAGAAAAAATTAATTTCGCTTTAAAATTGAAAAATAAAGGTTTTTCATTGAAAGAGATTAGTGAAATAACTGAATTATCATTTGAAAGACTAAAGAACCTAATTTCAAATACTTAATTTACCTTAAATAACTTAACCAATTAAAACAGTTTTTGATAGGTCAAATTATTGTAAAATTATAAAAGTTACTCTTCTCAAGAATATTTCATCAGTGAAGATTTGAACATTGCCAAAAGTTTATAATTTTAAATTTTAAATAATATAAATATATTTTAATTAATATAAACAATTTTAAATTAATATTTTTTAGTAATATTTATTTTTAAAAAAATTATTTATTAAGAACTTTATTAAAACCACTATAACTATTTAAAATCAATTGTAAATGGAAATACTCTATTTTATAAACTATAAATCGAATATTAGTTAACAAATACAATTAATTTTTATATTAAAAATAAGAGAATTTATATGAATTTTAAACAGCATCAAAAGATATTTTCAATATTTTTCGCAATTATATTCATTGCTTGGGGATTATTTACTCTTTATTCAACTAACAATATTAATAGCGAAGACTTAGCACTTAACTTTATTATCATAATTGTTGGAATTACTTATCCATTGGTAATTTTCAAAACACATCTAAGTAAAATCTTTCTATTAGTTGAAGGTATCTTATTTTTCTGTGTTGGAATATTATATTTACAATTTTATCCTAAATTATTATTCTGTAGTATAGGTGTGTTATTAGTGATCACTTCTATTTTTATACATTATCGTAGAAAAACTAAATTTAAATAATAATTTAAGTAAAATATTCACATTAAAGATGTTGATCAAATTGTTGATATTTATTAATTCAATTATAAGTTCTTTTTTTAATTAAAACTTAATAATTATTTTGTTTAAATTTAAAAATAGATTGGTAATAATAATTCTAAATTATATTGAATGAAATAATGTTTGTAAGTACATAAAAGCTTTGATTTTCTAAAATAAAAGTTGTTTATTAATTAATAAGTTATTTAAAACTAATTGCAGTTCCATAAGCAGTTACAAGTATAGTGTTACCCATTGTTCCACCAAGATTGTTATAAGATATTTTTATTCCTATTATACCATTGGCATTCACTTCTTTTGCTTTGTTAACCATGCTTTCAATAGCTAAATTTCTTGCTTTTTGAATTTCTTCTTCATATTTAGATGTTCGTCCTCCAACAACATCACGAACTCCAGAAAACAAATCTTTATATACATTAGAACCCAGTAAAGATTCTCCAGTAACTAAACCATAATATTTAAATATGTTTTTATTGTCTAATGTGTTAGTTGATGAAAGTAAGATATCCATGTCTTCCATTTAATCGTATCCTATATTATTATTTAGTTTTTTATTAGTTAATTATTATTCTTCAATTATTTCTTCAACATACATTAAAGGATAATTTAATTCTTCAATAAATTCCATTCTTATAATAGCTAATGAATCATTGATTTTAGAGTAAATTTTAACATCCAACATATCACCAGATAAGGAAACATAATTAAACTCTGTATTTGCTTGTTTAATCCTATTTAAATCAATTGAAACATCAGCCATTTCAATGGCAGGTTGCAATTGAATTGAATCTGAAATAGCTATTTCTAAATTTTTAACAGTTTTTTCATTAACAGGAGTTCCAATGTACTGATGAAATAGGGCAGCCATACTAATGCCTCCTTCAAAAATAGCTCTTTCTCTAAAACTAATATTAGAAAAATATTTTTCTTCAAGATTCATAGTAACACTGATTAAAATAATTGCCCTAAAAATGAGAAATAATTTAAAGGAATTGGATGTATAAATAATCCTATTAAAATAAGAGTAATGATTATTATTTCAGCAAATAAAAATTTTCTATCTTTTTTCACTGGATAAAAATAGCTAATTATACTTCCAATAATAAAAACTCCTAAAATTATTATTATAATGTATATATTATAATCAACAATTGTTTTTGCATCTACTAATGGTTCTACATTAACAAAAGATGAATCAATGATTAATCTTTGAGTTGTGAAACCAAGTGGATGACATGTTGACATGTACAGTTTAGTATTATTTTTATCGTTTAATACAATTCGATAATCTGGATTTTCTATATGCTTATTATCCACCACATAATTTACTTTTCCTATTCCTGGGCAAAGAATACTTAAATTATCTCCAACTATAAGTTCATCAAGTCGTAAAAATGGAGAACCTAAAAATGTACGATGACCCTGTAGAAGAACTGTTCCTTTTGAGGGTTCAGAAGACCCTTCAGTAAATAAAACTCCTTTATCTAAAGAATCATATAACTGTTCTGTAAGATTTATTTTAGGAATTACTAAAGTACTTCCATTGAAATTATTGGTGTTCACTTCTTTTGTTGCGAAATATGTAACTTCTTGCATTGCATAAATTGAAATAAAAGCAATTATTAATATAAGTATAAGGGTTCTAATTTTCATGGATTGATCACATTAATTAATTGAATGAATATTTTGGAAATATGATGAAATATTTGTTAAGTATAAAATTAAGTTTTATATTTTTTAATATATCATTATAATTTTTAATATATCATTATAATTTTTAATATATCATTATAATTTTTAATATATCATTATAATTTTTAATATATCATTATAATTTTTAATATATCATTAT
>JAITPS010000041.1 GCA_031289325.1 Candidatus Methanovirga meridionalis | reverse complement strand
AAATAACTATAACTTAAATTAAAAATAACTATAACTTAAATTAAAAATAACTATAACTTAAATTAAAAATAACTATAACTTAAATTAAAAATAACTATAACTTAAATTAAAAATAACTGTAAATAATCACTTTATATTTAAATTTAATTCATTTTTAAATTTAATTAAAAATATTATTTTATTTAAATAAACTTATTTTATTTAAATATAAATTATTAATTACCAATATATTAATTTTATAAATAATTATACCTCATTTAAGGATATATAAATAAATAATAAAAGAATACTAAAATAAATAATAAAAAAATACTAATTTTAAATATTAATTTATAAAAATATATAATTTTATATTTTAATTAATATAAATAAATTTTAATTAATATATATGGTTTAAATTAATGTAAATAATTTTAAATTAATATTTTTTAATAATATTTAATTTTAAAAAAGTTATTTATTAAAAATTTTATCAAAACCACTATAATACATTTCAAAAAAAATAGTCGCTGAAATTAATCAGAATACCTATTTTTAATTTCATTAAGAGCCCAATTAGGTGCTTTATTTGTTGGAATAGTGATTTTCATATCATCCATATTATTAATAAGTAAATGAACATCATTTCTTGGGATTTCTAAAAGAATTAAGTATTGTGAATCTAACTCAGCAATGTTAGATACTCTCTCATAATCTGAAAGTTTTGAACCAAAATTATTTAGAAATTTAGCCAATATTTCATCATTAAATCCACCAGCAGCAATAGATTTTAATATTTCCTCCACATCAGTTGAAAAGGACTCTTCATTTTCTACTATGCTACTTAGATTATCCTGCATTGATTTTTCGGATTTCATATAATTTCCATCTACAACACCACTACTTTTAGAACGCATAATAGCTATAACAATCACCCCAATAATTGATGGATTCTCATCATCATATAAAATTTGAGAGTTATAACTACTGTATTGGAAGTTAGAACCATCAACATTTGCTGTATTTCCATCTGCAGATATTTCTTCATTGTATGTGTCATTTTTATTTTCTATCTTAGATTCATTGTTAATTGTAGAGGGATTATTTTCATTATAATTTTCATTTGATGAGAAATAAATATCTACAAAACTTCCAACAGAAATTAATCCTCCTCCAGCTTGTAATCTGGATAATGAAACAGGAACAATAATGGTATCAGGTTTTATAAAATTTAATTTAGATAAAATAGTAGCATCATTAGTATTTACAAATGAACTTGCATCATCAACAGAAAGTAAAATACTTTTAGAACTATTATTCAAGTATTTTATCATAACTCTCCCATAATCATCCATAATATTGTTGATTTGATGATTATGATACTCTCGCCATGCATTAGTTGCTGGTTGAAGAATATCTATTAATTTAACTTCTTCAGGAGATTTACCATTATTAATTTCAGATCTTAAACTATTTACTTCATCATTAACAGCTAAAGGACCTTTATAAAGTGAATTTAATTCATTTAACTTCTCAATTTTTGCAGCTCTAAGTTCTTCTGAAAATGGACTGTAAACAAAAAAGAAGTATGCTGAAAAGATTAAGACTATGATTATAAAACCAAATACTATCCCACCAACAATGGTTTTATTTTCTTTACTAATATTCAATGATTTCTTTTTATTATTAATCTTTGATTTATCTCCTTTACTATAAATTATATTTTTTAACAAAGAATCTTCATTATCCAAAAAATCTTCATCATTTCTAAAATTAAAGCTATTTTCTTTAAAGCTATTTTCTTCATTTAAAGTATGCTTTTTATTGTTATTCAAAATATTTTCTTTGTTGTAATATTTTTTAAGTTCCAAGATAGTTTCTTCATCAGATGGTTCTTTTTTAACTTCTTTTTTATTATTTTCTTTATTTTTTTTACCTATACTCTTATAGACATTTTTAAAAGGTTTTTTAAATTTATCTATTAATTTATTTATTGTAATTTTTCTCCTCATAAATATCAATTCTTAATTGTTTTATATTAAAATGTTATGAGGATATAAAAAATAGTTATTAATTATTTAGTATAATTAATATAATGATATATTAAATCACAAAAAATAAATAATAATTGTTAAATCTTATACATTGATATTCTCAATAGTTTAACTCAATAGTTTAATCTTAAATAGTTCAATTTTAAATAGTTCAATTTTAAATATTTTAAATAACTATTTAAATAGATTAGATGCGAATATTAAAGTTAATATAAAAAGTATAGTCGCTGGAACATCAATTCCATTGTAAGAAATAGGAATTGGAATGATGACTAATAATATGAGTATTAATGCAATTATAATAACTTTTATATTATTAAACTTAGAATATCTAATATTGCTAACCATTAAAATACTTGAAATAAGCATTAAAGAAAAGATTATAGAAATGGATAGAATGGAATTAATATGAAAAATCCCTGTTAATATGAATGTTGAAATTAACATAGCTGTTGCTGGAATTGGTAAACCAATGAAACCTTTAAAGTCAAGATAATCTGCAATTACATTGTATCGAGTTAATCTTAAAACTCCTGTTATTAATATAAACAATGATATAATAATTGAAATATAAATAAATTCAGGAGTATTCACTGCACAAACAGAATATAAAAGTATTCCAGGAGCTACACCAAAGGATACAACATCTGATAAGGAATCTATATTTTTTCCAAAACCATATTCATCATTTCTACCTACTTTTCTTGCAACCCAACCATCTGCAGAGTCAAAGATGATCGCGAATATAATGGCTATAGCTGAAAATCTAATGGATCCATTAATAGCTAATAAAATAGATATAAAACCAGATGATAAATTCAGCAATGAAATAAGATCAGGAGTTGATAAAAAACTTCCTATATTTGTATTTTTAATCCTCATAAACAGACTCCAGTATTACTTTTTAAATGTTTTATTATTAACTTTACTTTCAATAAAATAAATAGTTTCAACAAAATAAATAGTTTCAACAAAATAAATAGTTTCAATAAAATAAATAGTTTCAATAAAATAAATAGTTTCAATAAAATAAATAGTTTCAATAAAATAAATAGTTTCAATAAAATAAATAGTTTCAATAAAATAAATAGTTTCAACATGATTAATAACATTTAAACAATTATTTAATTAATCTAATAATTAATTTATTGTTATTTATATTTAACATTAATCAATTATAGTCATTATGAAAAAGTTCTTAAATTTTGAACGATAAATTTTTTTATTAAATTATTTAATTTTAAATATTAATTTATAAAAATCTATAATTTTAAATTTTAAATAATATAAACTTATTTTAATGAATATAATTAATTTTAAATAAATATATTTTAATAATATTTATTTTTAAAAAAAATTATTTATTAAGAACTTTATAAAAGACAATATAACTAAAAATTAATTAATCTAAAAAAATTAATAAAAAAATTTAAAAAAAACATAATGGAGAGATTTAAATGTTTATAAATAAATAATAATAAATAATAATAAATAATAATAAAAATAAATAATAATAAATAATTATATTTTAAAGAGTTGTGGACATTTATCATCCACTATTTTTATCATTCACTACTTTATTTAAATAATTTAATTCATTATAATGTAAAAATGGCATGGTTTTTAATGTTCTGTTCTGTTTTTTAATAAATTTTCTATTTTTTCTAAGTTATTTTTTGATAATAAATCTTTGATTTTCTTAATGGAAATTTTTTATTTCAATTAGAAAAACGAAGTTTTTCTTCATTTTTTTAATTGTAAAGATCTATTCTCTTTTTTTACAGTATCTATTTACTTTTTCTAAAAATTTAATATAAATATTCAACTATTATTTTTCATATTTTTAATTTTAATTTTTAATTTTAATTTTAATTTTAGTTTTCCTTTATATATTTTACTCTTACAAAAAATAATAGTTTTAAAGAAATTATTTTCTCTACTCACTTATAAGTTCCATTTATATAGTATAAAAGATAATAAATAAAATCAATAATTAAAATTATGATTTTTTATATTAAATCAGAACTATTATAGTTTTTTAATAAAGAAAATAAAAATAATTTATATTATCTAATATAATACTTTTAAGACTAATATAATACTTTTAAGGATATAAATATGTATTATACTGATAATTAGTGAATTAATAATTTTTTTAGTGAGGAGAATGATATTATGGATAAATATTATGAGAAGTATGTAGAATTAAATTTATTGAATGATATGGTGTTCAAATTTTTCTTTGGACAAGAAATGACGAAAGATAATGCAGAATATTTAGTAAACACCATATTAGAATTCAATAATGCGAGTTTGAAAGGGTCATTGCATATTGTGGGAAATAAAGCTATAACATTACCAATTTTCGCAGGTAAAACATTAAAATTTGATGTTATAGGATTCAATGATCACGAAGTCGTTGATATAGAAGTTGAAAATAGAAAAAAAGGCAACTACTTATGGAGAATAGAAGCCTACGGTTCAGCAATACACCTTGAAAACTTCAAAAAAGGAGAAACATACGAAAACTTCAAAACAACCATAACAATCAGTATACTTAATTATAACTTAGTTAAAGACGGTGAATTCTTTGAATATCAAACAACAACATTCGG
>JAITPS010000039.1 GCA_031289325.1 Candidatus Methanovirga meridionalis | reverse complement strand
CCGAATGTTGTTGTTTGATATTCAAAGAATTCACCGTCTTTAACTAAGTTATAATTAAGTATACTGATTGTTATGGTTGTTTTGAAGTTTTCGTATGTTTCTCCTTTTTTGAAGTTTTCGAGGTGTATTGCTGAACCGTAGGCTTCTATTCTCCATAAGTAGTTGCCTTTTTTCCTATTTTCAACTTCTATATCAATAACTTCATGATCATTGAATCCTATAACATCAAATTTTAATGTTTTACCTGCGAAAATTGGTAATGTTATAGCTTTATTTCCCACAATATGTAATGATCCTTTCAAACTTGCATTATTGAAGTCTAATATGGTGTTTACTAAATATTCTGCATTATCTTTCGTCATTTCTTGTCCAAAGAAAAATTTGAATGCCATATCATTCAATAAATTTAATTCCACATAACTCTCATAATATTTATCCATAATATCATTCTCCTCACTAAAAAAAATCTATTCACTAAGTAATTAACAATATAATAAATATTCACATTCTTAAAAGTATTATATTAATCTTAAAAATAACATATTAATCTTAAAAGTATTATATTAATCTTAAAAGTATTATATTAAATAATATGAATTATTTTTATTTTTTTTTATTAAAAAAGTATAATTGTTGTGATTTAATTTAAAAAATCATGATTTTGATTATTGATTTTATTTATTATTTTTTATACTATATAAATGGAACTTATAAGTGAGTAGAGAAAATAATTTCTTTAAAACTATTATTTTTTGTAAAAGTAAAATATATAAAGGAAAACTAAAATTAAAAATATGAAAAACAATAGTTAAATATTATATCAAATTTTTAGAAAAAATAAATATGTACCGTAAAAAGAGAATAGATCTTTACAATTAATAAATTTTCTATTTTTTAAAGTTAGAAACGAAAAATCTCTGATTTTTCTAAGTTATCTTCGATAACAAATCTTTAATTTTCTTAATTTTGAAAATTCATGCTAATTTTACACTGCAAATAACATTTCTAAAAAAAAAAAATAATAGCTATTATAGAATACTAAATGTGGGAGTTGAAATTTAGAGTGAATTATAAATTGATTGAATAGTATCCATAATAGCTACTTACATGAATATTTTAGTTTTATATTATGTTTGGTGGGTAATTATTAATAGCAAATAATACACCAAGTACCAAAATCATTAAAACTAAAAATATAGTTATGTAAGAGTAAATAATTGTAGGATTGACACCATATAAATCAATTATTGGCTTTTCTTTTCTTAAAGGGTCTTTATTATACGAATTAATACTTTTCATTTATTTCACCTCTATTTATATGGTAAGTTTATATTCTTATTTAAATAAAAGCCTAGAGAGAGCATTCCAAAACTAATATTTTATAAAAATTCCTAAACTTTATTCAATGATTTGAAGTTTAATCATTAAAAGAATTTTTAATATCATTTAATTATGAGATTTATAGAATATAATTTATTCATTAATTAAATATTAATTTATTATTTATTTATTTATTAAAAAATATTCTTAATTATTATTAAAATAAATTATAATTCTATCTATATTTTTATTTTATTAATTAAATATTTTAATGTGAAATTCATGAAAAAAAAAGATTTTGAAAAGTATTATGAAGAAAAATACAGATATTTTGATGTTACAGCAGATATAGGTTTTCATTCGTTTGGTAAGACATTAGAAGAAGGATTTGAAAATAGTGGACTTGCAATGTTTAATGTTATAACCAATACTTGCAAAGTTAACAGTGTTATAAGTGTAAAAATTGTTGTTAAGTCTGAAGATTTAGTTTCTTTACTTTATATGTATTTAGAAGAACTTTTATTTATTCATGAAGTTGATTTTTTATTATTTTCATATTTTAAAGTCGATTCCATTAGTAAACAAAGTGAGGGTTATAAATTAATAGGTGAAGTTAAAGGAGATAAAATAGATTGGAGCAAACATGAAAAAAAGTCAGAGGTTAAAGCTATTACATTTCATCTGATGGAAATTAAAAAAGAAAAGGAAAAGTATGAATTAAGAGTAATTTTAGATTTATGATTGATTAGTAATGACTTGCAGGTGTTAAACCAAGATGATGATCCTCAGATTTTTTGCCTGGAATACCATAAGCATCTGCTCTACATTGAGTGCATGCTCTAAAAACAGGAATTATTTCTTCCACCTCATTTCTAACCTTTTCAATTAATTCACAATCAGGTCTTGGATAATCTTTTAATTTATTTAATGGGATGAGTGGAAGAATATTCATAAGTGAAGCCCCTCTTTTTTTAACCTCTTTAGCTATTTCTTCAATATGTTTGTCATTAAGCCCTGGGATTAAAACCGTGTTAACTTTAACTATAACTCCATTTTGAGCTAATTTTTCAACTCCCTCAAGTTGATTTTTAATCAATATTTCAACCGCTTGCTTACCTTTATATACTTTGCCTTCATATTTAATAAAAGAATAAATATCTTTAGCTATTTCTGGGTCTATTGCATTGATAGTCACAGTCACTGTATTCACTCCAAGTTCAGCTAATTCATCAGCATATTTAGGGAGCAACAGACCATTTGTACTCATACATTTAATTAAATCTGGTTTTTCATCCCTTAACTTTTTAAAGAATTCGAATGTTTCTTTGTTTGCTAATGAATCGCCTGGTCCTGCTACTCCCACGACTGAAATAGGACCATCTTCTGTTACTTTATGCACATGATCAATAGCTCCATCACTATCCATAATACAAGCAGCCACTCCTGGTCTTATGTCTTCATTATTAATATCTCGAGTACAGAAATTACAATAGATATTACATTTTGGTGCTATTGGAACATGAACTCTACCTACTTTATCATGGATTTTTTCATTGAAACAGGGATGGGCTTTTGTAATATGTGCAAATCTTAAACCTTTGTGTTCATTTATCATAGTTATATATCTCCTTATCATTATCTCCTTATCATTTATTTTAAATATAGTAGTTTTGATAAAGTTATTAATAAATAACTTTTTTTAAAATTAAATATTATTAAAAAACATTAATTTAAAGTTTATTTATATTATTTAAAAATTATTAATATTGTTTAAAAACAAATCAAACATTATATTTAATCCTCCCAAAAAAAAATTAAAAAAATTAATTCATGATTATCAACCCCACGAAGTCATGATACAAAGCCACTGAAATAGAAATTACAGCAACTAAATCCAAACCACTTCCACATATCCTTCCATGTTCTATTACTCATCTCAATCTCCTCCTAAGCAAATCAACATCAACCTCAACAAACAAGCAATAATAGCTATCATACCAACATACAACATACTAAACCGCTTATTCATAGAATCTAATCTACAATTTAGAGAGTCAACCTTTTTACTTAACTCTTTAATATCACTCACTTCACTCATCTCAATCTCCTCCTAAGCAAGAACAAATTAACCACAACAGCAACACAAAACATGTATTCGCCTCCAAAAAAAATATTAAAAAGTTAAAAAATATTAATTTAAAGTTTATTTATATTATTTAAAACTTATTTATATTATTTAAAAATAATTAAAACTTATTAATATTATTTAAAAATAATTAAAACTTATTTATATTATTTAAAAATTATTAAAACTTATTTATATTATTTAAAAATTATTAATATTATTTATATTAGTTTAAAATTATTTATATTAGTTTAAAATTATTAATATTATTTAAAATTAATTAAAAATTATTTATATTATTTAAAACTTATTAATATTATTTAAAAATAATTAAAACTTATTAATATTAATTAAAATTAATTAAAACTTATTAATATTATTTAAAATTAATTAAAAATTATTTATATTAATTAAAATTAATTAAAAATTATTTATATTGATTAAAAATTATTTATATTATTTAAAAATTATTAATATTATTTAAAACTTATTAATATTATTTAAAAATAATTAAAACTTATTTATATTATTTATATTGATTAAAAATTATTTATATTATTTAAAATTAATTAAAAATTATTTATATTGATTAAAACTTATTTATATTATTTAAAAATTATTAATATTATTTAAAATTAATTAAAAATTATTTGTATTGATTAAAAATTATTTATATTAATTAAAATATATTGGTATTATTTAAAATTTAAAATTATGGATTTTTATGAATTAATATTTAAAATTAAATAAATTAATAAAAAAAATTATTACTTTAAAATTTAAGAATTTTAAAATTTAAGAACTTTTCCATAATGACTAATGACTAATGACTAATAACTAATATTTATTATATACTATATTATTATATTATTCTTATTATATATAATGTTTGTATTCTAACAAACAAGTTATTGAAAATAATGAGAATTTCTTATTTTAAAAAATATTTATATTTCGTAGCTTGATTATATAAGCCCTTTTATAAAATGATTTAATAAATAAAGTGATTTATGGTGGATTTATATTTCAAAGTAATAGAATTTTTAAAAACTTATTTTTTTTCAGGTTATACCCTATTAAATACTATAATTTATGGTATTGTACTGATTTTAATAATCTTTGGATTAATAAAGCTTTTTAAAAAATTAGGAAAAGATCCCACTGAATTAATTTTCTATGTGATTCCATTTATTTTTATTGGTTCATGTATAAGAGCCTTTGTAGACAATGGAATTTTACCTTACAATTGGTTTTTAATTACACCAGGGATATATTTTATTGTAGGTAGTACAACAATTTTATCTTTATTATTAGGACTATATTTTGAAAAGAAAAGGAATATAAATTATAAAAAGGTTTTATTTTTAATAGGAATAATTTTATCGATCCCACTTTTTGTAGGAATAAATAGGATAAATATAATTTCAAGTTTAGAGATAATAGCTATTTGGACTGTATTAACTATATTGTTCTTTTTAATCGGTAAATTCTTCTATCTTTACAAGGATAAGTACAATTTAGCTATTATATCAGCTCATCTTTTAGATGGTTCAAGTACATTTGTGGCTGTGGACTTATATGGATACAATGAACAGCATGTAATTCCTAATCTTATTTATAAAGAAACTTTAACAGCAGCAAGTATTTTCCCTTTAAAAATAATAGTGATAAGCCTATCGTTGTATGTGATAGAAAAATATGTTGATGATGATGTAATTAAAGGATTATTAAAATTAACTATATTTATTTTAGGACTTGCACCAGGATTAAGAAATTTATTAACTTTATTTTTGTATTAAAATTAATTTATAATAATATTATTGAAAACATCATAAATCATGCTATAATTAGGATGTATAGTAAAAAACTTGAATTTTGGCAAAAAGCATTGTTTTCAACTCTCTTTTAAATTTAATTTTTTTAATTAAATTTCTTATTCTTTAAAGAATAATTAGAATAAAACATTTAGATTTTAAATTATATTGGTTTTGATAAAGTTCTTAATAAATAATTCTTTTTAAAATTAAATAATATTAAAAAATATTGATTTAAAATTATTTATATTAATTAAAATATATTTATATTAATTAAAATTAAAATTATAGATTTTTATAAAATGATATTTGAAATTAAACAATATGGATTATTAAAAGTGATTTTAATGAAAATAGCTGGTTTTGATATTGGAGGAGCGAACACTGATTTAGCTATCATTGATTACAGTGAAAATGGTGAAATTGAAAACATTACTGTGGACTTTGAATATTTGCCTATGTGGTCTGATAATCAGAGATTAAGTGATGTTCTTTTAAATTTAATTAATAAAAATGATGATTTAGATAAAATTGATGGAATAGGAATATCTATGACTGGTGAATTAGTAGATGCTTACAATAAAAAAGAAGAAGGGGTTTTAGATATTTCAGAAAAAGTTATAAACACATTTAATATTCCAATTGGTTTTGTTGGAACCCATAAATTCTTAACCTATGATGAAGTTCTTAAGAATCCCTCTCAAATTGCTGCTGCTAATTGGATAGCTACCTCAGCTATAATCTCTGAAATTGATAAAAACTGTATTTTCATAGATATTGGAAGTACAACTACAGATATAATACCTATTAAAAATGGTAAAGAATGTTGTGAAGGAAGATCAGATTTTGAAAGATTATCAACTGGAGAATTAGTCTACACAGGAACCTTACGAACAAATCTTTCCAGTTTTCTAAAAAAAATTGAATTAAATAATAAAGAGTATAGTGTCGCATCAGAACTTTTTGCAACAACAGCAGATATTTACAATGTTTTAGATAAAATAAATGACAAAGATTATAGTTGCCCAACATCGGATGGTGCTGGAAAATCAAAAATGGAATCTATGATAAGAATTTCAAGAATTTTATGTGCTGATATGGATATTTTATCTGTTGATGATGTAATAGCTATTTCCAAATTTGCATATAAAAAACAAGTTGAACAAATTGCTAAAAGATTAAATAAAGTTTCAAAAAGAGAAAATATTAATAAAGTTGTTACTACAGGCTTAGGTGGGGAAATATTAGGAAAAGAAGCTATTAAACTTTTAAATCTTGAATATATTTCAATGCATGATTTTTACACAAAGGAAGAATGTGTTGTAGCACCAGCAATAGGAACATCAGTTTTAATGTATAAACATTTAATAAAATAAGTGTATCTGTAAATTTCATTGTTCATTAACTAACAACCAATTTCAAATAAATCTATTAAAACCTATTGTTTGTCCTATTAGATTTGTTTGTTTTTTGATAGGATTTAATTTGAATTCGCATCCTTTGATACAGCTCATCCATAAAAAGGATAGGTATTCTTTAATTGGATAAAAATAATTGACGAACATAATTCTATAATTTTAATAATTTTAATTTCAATAATTTTAATTTCATTAATTTTAATTTCAATAATTTTAATTTCAATAATTTTAATTTCAATAATTTTAATTTCAATAACTTTAATTTCAATAACTTTAATTTCAATAACTTTAATTTCAATAACTTTAATTTCAATAATTTTAATTTCAATAATTTTAATTTTAAAAATTTAAATATTATTTTTCAAATACTCTTACTATTTTACATATAAATAGAAAAAATCAATTATTATTCTGATTGTATACATAAATATAATATATTATAATAACAATATATTTAATAGAATAATGAAAAATATAAACAGTTTGAAAAATATTTATTGATAATTTAAGTACTACATTGTTCTGTAAAATCATTTTCTTTTAATTAAAAAATTTTTTGATATAAATATATTGATTTTAATAAATTGTTTAATGGTTCTAATAAAGTTTTTAATGATTTTAATAAAGTTTTAAATGATTTTAATAAAGTTTTTAATAAATGATTTTTTTAAAAATAAATATTATTAAATATTATTAAAATATGTTAATTTAAAATTATTTATATTAATCAAAATATATTTATATTATTTAAAACTTAAAATTGTAGATTTTTATAAAGTGATATTTAAAATTAAATGACTTAATAAAAAAATTGTTATTTTAAAATTTAAGAACTTTTACATAAGAACTTTTACATAAGAGCTTTTACATAAGAGCTTTTACATAAGGATAATACAATAAGTTAATCATACAAAACACTGTAAATTATATAATTACATCTGAGGAATTATGACGGAAATTAAACAGCTTTTAAAGAGATATTTTGGTTACGATAATTTTCTTTTAGGTCAGGAAGAGTTGCTTAATTCTATTTTATCTGGTAGAGATGTTTTAGGTGTGATGCCTACTGGTTCTGGTAAATCCATTTGTTATCAACTTCCTGGAATTATTTTTGATGGACTTACTATTATTATTTCTCCACTCATTTCTTTAATGAAAGATCAAGTTAACATTCTTAAAATAAATAGTATTGCTTCCGCTTATATCAATTCTTCCCTTTCTTATGATGAATATGAATCTGTTATTGATGGAATTTTAAGTGGAAAGTACAAAATTATCTATGTTGCTCCTGAAAGATTGGAGTCTGATGATTTTTTAGAGACTATTTCTCATAAGTCTGTTAGTATGGTTGCTATTGATGAAGCACATTGTGTTTCACAGTGGGGTCATGATTTTCGACCTTCTTATCTTAAAATTCAAGAATTTATATCTAAAATTAACGGTGACCCAGTTATAGCTGCTTTTACAGCAACAGCAACAAAAAATGTTAGAAAAGATATTGTTAATCAAATTGGTCTTACAAATCCAAATATAGTTAGTACTGGCTATGATAGGAAAAATTTGTACTTTGAGGTTCGAAAGAAAAAGGACAAATTTCCAGAAGTACTTAAAATATTAGCTTTAGAAGAAGGAAATTCTGGTATTATTTATTGTACTACTCGTAAAACAGTGGAAGAGGTCACTACTAAATTGATTGATAAAGGATATAATGCAACTCGTTATCATGCTGGTTTAAGTGACAGTGAACGTAATAAAAATCAAGAAAAATTTATTTTAGATGAAAAACCTGTAATGGTTGCCACCAATGCTTTTGGAATGGGTATAGATAAATCTAATGTAAATTTTGTTATCCATTACAACATGCCAAAAAATTTGGAACATTACTATCAAGAAGCAGGTAGAGCTGGAAGAGATGGTTCCCCAGCAAGATGTATTTTACTTTATTCATATCAAGATATAATAATAAACAAGTTTCTTATAGAAAAAACAATTGAAAGAGAAAATTATAAAGATTCTAAACTTAAAATAAATAAAATTAATCAAAATTATAAATTGTTAAACAAAATTCAAGGATATTGTACAACAAAAGAGTGTTATAGGCAGTATATATTAAATTATTTTGGAGATTCCTTTGATGATTATTGTGGAAATTGTTACAATTGTAATGGTGACTTTGAAGAGATTGATGTTAAAAATGAAGCTATTCAAATAGTTTCAACACTAAAATCTCTTAATAAAAAAAATAGAAACTTTGGAAAAACCATGATAATTGATATTTTAAAAGGAAGTAAGACAAAAAAAATAAGGGATTTCTCATTTGACCAACTTCCATCTTATAATCAATTAAACAATAAATCTAAAGAAGAAATAGGATTAATAATTGATTTTTTAATTGATAAAAAATATTTAAGAATTTCAGGAAATAAATATCCTGTAATTAAATTATGGAAAGATTTTAATAATATTTTTGATAATGAAACACAATTAAAAATGAAAATCGCCACTGCGGATACTAACATCCTGAATGAAAAAAAATATACTGATGAAACAAAACCACATTTTGAAGATGAACTCAATAGCTTTACTAAATCAAAAAAAGCTAAATCTAATAATATATCAAAAATGAATATAACTAAAAATAAGTCAAAAATGAATACATCCAAATATGCAAAATCTAAAAGAGATAAATCAATTAAAAAAGATAAAACATCTAAAATAAATAATGATTCTATTAATAAAATAAATAATAATAGCAATGATTTATTTGAAAATTTAAGAAAAGTAAGACTAAACATTGCAAAAAATGAAGGTATCCCTCCATTTATGATTTTTCACGATTCCACATTAAACGATATGTGTAAAAGATTACCAAATACAAAAAATGAGTTTCTAAAAGTTTCAGGTGTAGGTAAAGTTAAACTAGAAAAATATGGTGAAATTTTTATAAATGCAATAAATAACTGGAGTAATGTGAATAATACTAATAAAAATAGTAACAATAACAGCCTTGAATATAACCTTAAATATAATGAGAATAATTATAAAAATAATAATTCGGATGTAAAAAAAGGAAAATTAAATAATTCTATCAAAGAACTAAACAAATCTGAAGATATAAAGATTGATTCCAATTTATTTAAAAAATTAAAAGAAATAAGAATAAAAATTTCTAAAGATGAAGGAATACCTGCATTCATGATTTTTCATGATTCATCGTTAAGAGAAATGTGCAAACATTTACCAACTTCTAAATCAGAATTTTTAGCAATTTCTGGTGTGGGTGAAGTTAAACTAAAAAAATATGCAAATACATTTATTGAAGCCATTGAAAATTATCAATGATATCTATTGGAAAAGTTCTTAAATTTTGAATGATAAATTTTTTTATTAAATTATTTAATTTTAAATATCAATTTATAAAAATCTATAATTTTAAATTTTAAATAATATAGATTTATTTTGATTAATATAAACAATTTTAAATTAATACTTTTTAATAATAATTATTTTTAAAAAAGTTATTTATTAAGAAGTGTTATTTATTAAGAACTTTATCAAAATTACTATAATTATATTTAGAAATATGGTTTATAAAGAATTTAATAATTCCATTTTTCTATTTTACATTTTACATCGGTTATTATTCCATTTTTAATTTCTCTATCCTTAAAGGCTAATGCAATTAGAGTAATATCACTGTCTTCATAAGGTAGATAATATTCTTTTTCATGGATTTGTTTAAAGCTTTCATTAATTAATGAATCTAAAGATTTGTTTGGGTCTTCACTGTATTTAATCTCCACAACAGCTATGTGGTCGTCGTTTTCCTCAATGATGGTGTCGATTATTCCATGCCCTATACTTTTTTCTCCATCTATTCTCATGCCCATTGTATCCAACCAAGTTAAAAAAATAGCTGAGTATAGTTTCCATTTTTCTTTGTTTTTTTTACTTAATCTGAGAGTTAAAGGTAGTCTTGAAAATTTTATTCTTAATTTTTTAGCTAAGATGTCACAATCACCATTTCTAATCCATGCCCACATATCATCTTGAATAACCTTAAAATCCTTATCCACCTTTTTTAAATAAATATCAGTTAAATTACTTTTATAAGCTTGCTCAACCTCAAAATTCGGAATCCTAAGAGAGTATTCAGTTTCATTCAATTCATTTTTAAATTTACTATCAATGGTTAAATAACCACCTTGAAAAAGTAGGGGTAAATCATCAATGTTGATAGAACCAATCTTATTTAAATCCTTTTCACTCATAATCATATATTCAAAACCAATATTTTTCTCTCTATTCTTTTGAATATCAACTAAAAAATGTGGTGTTCCTGTATAAACCCAATATTGAGAAAATTTCCCATTTTTCAATGCTGATAAAGTGGAAAATGGATTAAGAACCTTATGCTCACCATCAAAGCTGTAACCATCATACCAATGATTAATCATAGCTAAAGCATTTTCATGACTAATATTCTCTTTATCAGCTAAAGACTGAATATAATAGAAACAATAATCATTTAACTCATCAGGTGTTATACCACAAATTGTAGAATATTCATTAGATAAAGTAATATCCGTTAGACTGTTTAACTTAGATAAAATTGAATTGTGCATGAACTTACTAATACCAGTTATAAAAACAAAATTAATATATTTATCTGATGTTTTTAAAGCTTGATAAAAGCTTTGAAGTGTTTTACGGTTAGCATCAGCCAAAGTTTGATTATTTATGTTATCAAGTATTGGAGCATCATATTCATCAACTAAAACAATAACTTTCTTACCAGTTTTATTAGATAAATCCTCAATTAAAACATGAAAATTAAAATCCACAGGTAAGTTTTCATTTAATTCAATACCATAATCTTTAGCAAATTCATTAATGTAATCTGAAAGTGTTAATTCTAATAATTCATTAGTTTCATTTGAAACTTGACTCATATCTAAATGTAACACAGAATATGATTTATTCCAATCCCAATAATCATAAATGTAAAGACCCTCAAATAATTCTTTATTTCCCATGAAAATATTTTTTAAAGTACTAAGTAATAAAGACTTACCAAATCTTCTTGGACGGGATAAAAAAACCGTGCTTTCATTGTTAATAAGATTATAAATATCTTCTGTTTTATCAACATAAAGAAAGTTATTATCAATTAAAAATTCAAATGTTTGTTTACCCAACATTATTTTTTTAAAATCAGCAGATTTTGAAGACCCATAGCATTTTTCACTCTCTTTCATGACTTAAACAGTCCTCCACACATTTTTATTAAAAAATTATTTAATTTTAAATATCATCTTATCAAGACATATAATTTTAAAGGATATAAGTTTATTTTGATTAATATAAATAATTTTAAAGGATATAAGTTTATTTTGATTAATATAAATAATTTTAAAGGATATAAGTTTATTTTGATTAATATAAATAATTTTAAATAAATATATTTTAATAATATTTATTCTTAAAAAAAAAAATTATTTATTAAGAACTTTATCAAAACCACTATATTTAATTTCAAATATTTTTTTAATATAAAAATCTATAATTTTAAATTTTAATTAATATAAATAAATTTTAATTAATATAAATAAATCTTAATTAATATAAATAAAAAAGGAAGTAAATATTCAAAAAAGGAAGTAAATAAAA
>JAITPS010000013.1 GCA_031289325.1 Candidatus Methanovirga meridionalis | reverse complement strand
TTAAGAACTTTACCATAATGACTATATATTTAATTTAAAATTATAGATTTTCATTTAATGATATTTGAAATTAAATAACTTAATAAAAAAAATTATCATTTTAAAATTTAAGAACTTTTCCATAATAACCATATAAATGAATATTATTAAAAATTATTTTATTAAAAATTGTTTTAATTGAATTAAATATTTTAAATCAATTAAATAATTCATAGAGGAAAATTAATGCCCGTTGATAAAGATATTAAAAAAGTTCTTATTATTGGGTCTGGACCTATTCAAATAGGTCAAGCTGCGGAGTTTGACTATTCTGGTTCACAGGCTTGTAAATCTATTAAAGAAGAAGGCATTGAAACAGTATTAGTCAACAGTAATCCTGCAACTATTCAAACTGATATTGACATGGCGGATACTGTTTATGTTGAACCATTGAATCCTGAAGTTCTTGCTAAAATAATTGAAAAAGAAAAGGTTGATGCCATTCTTCCAACTATGGGGGGGCAAACAGGATTAAATATAGCTACAGGTCTTGATGAGATGGGGGTTTTAGATGGGATTAAAGTAATTGGTTCATCTGTTGAGACAATTGCAAATGTAGAAGATAGAGATTTGTTTGGAAAATTCATGAATGAGCTTAATGAGCCAATTCCTAAATGCGAAGCTGTTGAATCTATTGATGATGCATTAAAAGCCGTGGAAAAAATTGGTTACCCTGTAATTGTTAGACCCGCATTTACACTTGGTGGTACTGGTGGTGGAGTAGCAAATAATAGGTCCCAATTAGTTGAAATAGTTACTCATGGTTTGGATATGAGTTTTATAAATCAGGTTCTTATTGACGAGTCTGTTTTAGGCTGGAAAGAGTTTGAATATGAAGTCATGAGAGATAGAAACGATACTTGCATTATTGTATGTAATATGGAGAATTTAGATCCTATGGGTATTCATACAGGTGAAAGTATTGTTGTAGCTCCTGCTCAAAATTTAAATGATATTGATTCTCAAAGATTAAGGGATGCATCCATTAAAATAATAAGAGCACTCAATATTGAAGGTGGTTGCAACATTCAATTCGCTGTTAATCCACAAACAGGAGAATATAAAGTTATTGAAGTAAATCCTCGTGTGAGTAGAAGTAGTGCTCTTGCTTCAAAGGCTACTGGTTATCCTATTGCTAAAATATCCTCTAAAATAGCTATTGGAATGACTTTAGATGAAATTCAAAATGATATTACTAAGGAAACACCTGCTTCATTTGAACCAAGCTTAGATTATGTTGTAGTTAAAATACCAAGATGGTCTTTTGATAAATTTAAAGGGACAAATAGAAAAATTGGGATTCAGATGAAATCTACTGGTGAAGTAATGGCTATTGGAAGAACTATAGAAGAAACATTGCATAAAGCTATTAGATCCTTAGATATTGGTCTTAATGGATTTGAAGAACTTGATTTTAGTCGTGATGATTTAATAAATCCAACCGATGAAAGGATTTTTCAGATATACACTGCATTAAAAACAGGAATGAATGTTAATGATTTATTTAAACTTACCAATATTGATAGCTTCTTTTTAAATAAAATTAAAAATATTGTGGATTTTGAAAATGAATTAGTTTCTAAATTAGATGATAAAGACTCATTATTAAAAGCTTTAAAAAAAGCTAAATCAATGGGATTTTCGGATAGTACTCTTGAAAAACTTCTTAAATTAGATATTAATGAGTTAAGAATGGATAATTCAATAAAACCTTCGTTTAAAATGGTTGATACTTGTGCAGCTGAATTTGAAGCAAAGACTCCTTACTACTACAGTAGCTATGATAAAGGAAATGAAGTTAACCCATCGAATACACGAAAAATAATTATTATTGGTGCAGGACCAATAAGAATAGGGCAAGGAATTGAATTTGACTATTGTTGTGTTCATTCAATTCTTGCTTTAAAAGAAGAGGGAATTGAAACTATTATTATTAATAACAATCCTGAAACTGTAAGTACGGATTACGATATCTCAGATAAACTTTATTTTGAATCATTAACTTTCGAAGATGTGATTGAAATAATCAATAAAGAAAAACCAGAGGGAGTTATTGTTCAGTTTGGTGGGCAAACATCCATTAATTTAGCTGTTCCACTTGCAAATGCAGGAGTCAAAATTCTTGGAACAAATTATGAAAGTATTGACAGTAGTGAAAATAGGGAAAAATTTAGTGAAGTTTTAAACAAATTGAACATTCCTCAAGCACCCTATGGATTAGCCCATTCTTTTCCTGATGCAAGAGAAATAGCTAAAAAAATAGGGTTTCCTGTTCTTGTTAGACCATCTTATGTTATTGGTGGAAGAGCAATGGAAATTGTCTATGATGATTATGAATTAAAAGAATATGTTGAAGAAGCAGCAAGAGTTTCCCCAGAACATCCAATATTGGTTGATAAGTTTTTAGAAGATGCTATTGAAGTGGATGTAGATATTTTATCTGATAAGGAAGATGTCTTCATCGGAGGAATAATGGAACATATAGAAGAAGCAGGAATACATTCTGGTGATTCTGCATGTGTTATACCACCACAATCAATTCCAAAAGATATTTTAGATGTTATAAGGTCTTATTCTCGTGAATTAGCTATTGAACTTGAAGTTGTTGGACTTATGAATATTCAGTATGCAGTCAAACTTGATGAGGGAAAAGTTTATATAATTGAAGCTAATCCACGAGCAAGTAGAACAGTCCCATTTGTTAGTAAAGCTATTGGAGTTCCACTTGCAAAAATTGCATCTAAACTCATAATTGGTAAAAAATTAAAAGATCTTGGATTGATAAATGAGATTAAAATTAAACATGTAGCTGTTAAAGAATCTGTTTTCCCTTTTTTAAAAATTCCAGAAGCAGATATTATACTTGGACCTGAAATGAAATCTACTGGAGAAGCAATGGGGATTGATGAAAATTTTGGTTTGGCATACTATAAATCCCAACTTTCTGCTAATATGGATTTACCAAAAAAAGGCACAATATTTATAAGTGTTAGAAAACAGGATAGATTAAAAGTTCAAGAAATAGCTGAAAAAGCTGTATCACTGGGATTTAAATTAATAGCTACACATGGCACTGCTAAATCTATAAAAGATAATGTTAACAATAAGATTGAGATTGAAGAATTAGGTAAGATAAGTGATGAGTCACCAAATATTAGTGATTCAATACTTAATAAAGAGGTAGATTTAATTATTAACACACCATCAGGTAAATTATCTGCTTCAGATGGTTATAAAATGAGACGTTTAGCTATTGAAATTGGTTTACCGTATGTAACAACATTAGCAGGTGCTAAAGCAGCCCTTAATGCTATTGAAACAATTCAAAAATCAGATATTAATGTTAAATCATTGAATGAATATAATAATCAATGAATATTATAATCATCTTTTTTATATTCATTTCATAACACTGTAATCAGTTTCATTATCCTTATCTTCATGAAATATCTCTTAAACCTATTCTATCAAGCCTATCGTTATTAATCGTGCTTTTAACAGCCCCCTATATTGCTATTTTTTTCTATATTACTGCCTTTTAAAATAAACCATAACATAACAATTGACTCTTTCATTTTATAGTGTTATAAAAAAAGTTTGTAATTAATCATATATTTTAAATATCTTATTGTTGAAAATTTATTTTCAACTTAGGAGAATACATTCTCCGTTTTTAAAAATTTCAAATTAATATTAAATTAATTTTTTAAATAACAATTTTTATATTTTTATATTTAAAAATAATAACTATAATTTTTTTAATTAAAAATTTAATAATTATGTTTCAGTTTTAAAAACTTCATTATTGAACTTGTTCAATTAGAAAAACGAAGTTTTTCCGTACTTAAAAACATTATTTCATACACTATAATATTTAATTTAAATAAATTGGCACTGTAAATTTAGTATGGATTTTTGCAATTGAAAATTAAGAAAATAGGCTAAAATTTGTGAGATGTATATGGTCTAAATTTTTCCTGCCTAAAAACCAAATTTCAGATTTTAAATTCCCATCCTCTTTTTACAGTGCCAAAATAATTAATGCACAAAAATTAATTCACCATGACATTAGTATTAGTTTTTAAGGATTTCATTATGTAGGTCTTAGTTCGTGTTTAAAGAATTATTAAATTCAAATACTATTATTTAAATTTTACCTATTTTGAGTTTTATGGTTATAAAATAAAATATTCCAATCATAATGTAAGTTAGTATGAAATCAAGTAGTGCATGCTGATGCAACACAAGGGTGGAGATAGATATCGTTAATCCATAGACCATTAATATAGGACCTAAAATATGATGTTTGTTCTTAAAGCCAATTATTCCAAATAGAACTAAGATTCCAGCCCAATAATTGTGGTAACTTGGAAATGCAGCAAATATATTTAACGAGTTTGTTGCTAAAGATTTGATTGAATCATGGAACATTGCATTGTTCGGCAAAGTCGAATAAGTCCCGTCTATAAATTGTTCTTGGAAGTAAACAGTTGGTATGATGACATAAATAATGATACTAACTACATACATTAGTAAACTGATGGAACAATATTGCCAGAATGCTCTTTCCCCATCTTTTCCCTTTCCACAAACAAACCATATTATTAACGGCAACCAAAAAAACCAAATAAATGGAAGAGGCATGTAGACAGCGAATAATGGTGTAAACCATGGAATAATCGTGTCAATTGGCAGTTGTAAATTTAAGGCAACATTAGAACCACCATGTAGATTCCCAAAGAAAATTGCTACTAAAAAGTACCCCACAGTTTCTAAAATATAGATAGCAACAATTATTATAATTGCCCACAATATTTTGTTTCGGTTTATAATTGTTTTTTTAATTTTATCCATTCTTATTCTATCCTTCATGAACATGCAATAATTGATATCAATCCTTAAATTTAATTTAAATAATTTTAATCTATATAAAAATGCTTATAAAAAAAATGACAAATATTACTATTATCATTGTAAGTTTTTTGCATAATTATAATGATTATGGAAAAGTTCTTAAATTTTGGATGATAACTTTTTTTATTAAATTATTTAATTTCAAATATTATTTTATAAAACTCAATAATTTTAAATTTTAATTAATATAATCGTATTTTAATTAAATATCTTTTAATAATATTTATTTTTAAGAAAATTATTTATTAAGAACTTTATCAAAACCACTATAATTGAAATAAAAAATTTCAATAAAGAAAATCAAAGATTTTTTGTTTCTAACTTGAAAAATAAAAAATTCAAATGAAAGAAAATAATTTTACATAACATTTAATGAAATGTAACTTAAACTTTTTGATTTTCCTGATAATGAAACTATATATTAGATAATGACTAACTTTGTTAAATCAATACCAAAAATCATCAAAAGAAACTGATGGTAACAATTCGATGATATTTATATGATCTAAATTTTTTCTGATTGAAAACCAAGTTTCAGACTTTGAAAATCATACCTTTTTTTACAGTGCCAGATTAATTACTATTTATTTTTTTAAATAAAGATTAAATATAGTTTATTTATTTAAATTATTTAATTTAATATAATTCATAATTTATTAAATAGTGTATCTTCCTCTTTTTTGAATTTCAATCATTTTATTAAAAATATTATCCATATTATCTTTGCTTTTAATAGAATAACCATTTAAAAAAATGTTAAACAATCTTTTATCAATAAAATCATCAACAATTTTTAAGGATTTCTTAAAAACCATAAGATCTGTAACTTTGTCTTCTAAAAGATCTGAAAACTTACCTAATCCAAAATCAATTAGAATAGGCTTATAATTCTTATCTAAAAAAATATTTGAGCTTGTAAGATCTCCATGTATAACATTACCATTATGTAAAATAGCTATTAACTCCCCAATATTTTTAAAAATATGTGATAATTGTGTGGAATATTTAGAATTAGTAAAAATCGTGTTTAAATCATTTAAAATGTCGTTAAGAAGTGTGGCTTCAATATACTCCATTACAATATTTTTATCTTTTAAATCAACATTGTAAAGTATGGGGGTTTTTATCCCTAAATTTTTGATATAAGAAAGTAGTTTGGCTTCATTTTTAGTTCTTTTTCTTCTAAGTTTTTCATCTAATTCTTTTATCCTATAGGACTTAGATATTCTATCCTTTTTAATAGCTATTTCACCTAACCAATGAGTTGAATAAATGTTAGCTTCTGCACCTTTACCTAATATATCCTCTGGAATTTTTAGAAAAGATGATGAGGGTTTAACCCAAGGAACATTAACTTCATCGGTTCTATATTTTGGAATAATACTTGTTGAACTTAAATTCATTGGTCCAAAAGCATTATATGTTAAAAGTCCAAGCCATGCAATCATTGCACCATTATCTCCACATAAATTCATTTTTGGAATGTAAAACTTAGTATAATGTTCACAAGCCATTGTGGATAACATCTCTTTAAGTCGTTTATTTGCTGCAACACCACCACAAACCATTAACTCATCATTTTTTGTATTTGAAAGTCCTCTTTCTGCAACTTCAACAAGCATTGAAAAAGCTGTCTCTTGTAAACTATAACAAATATCTTCAATAGCTATTCCTTTCTGAAAATTACGAATAGCTGCACTTAACAATCCTGAAAATGAAAAATCCATACCTTTAACCGTGTAAGGTAAATCAATATAACTCCCTTTTTTAGCTAATTTCTCAATTATTGGTCCTGCAGGATGTTTTAATCCTACTTCCCTTCCAAAATGATCAAGACAGTTTCCAATGGCTATGTCTAATGTTTCTCCAAAAACTCTATATTTCTCTGATTCAAAACCAATTAATTGACTATTTCCACCACTAACATAAAGGGTGAGTGGATTTATGGCTTTAGTGTCTAATTTACCTATTTCTATATGCCCAACACAATGATTAACACCGATGATTGGAATTTTTAATCCTAAAGACAATGTTCTTGCTGCTGTTGCAACAGTTCTAAGAGCAGGTCCAAGACCAGGTCCAATAGAAAAGGATATTAAATCTATTTCATTTAACTCAATATTAGTCTCTTCGGTTATTTGATTAATTAATTTAGGAATCCATTGGCTATGATGTTCACTTGCTTGCCTTGGGTGAATACCTCCATTATCTGGAAGCATTGGTTTTCCAGCAAGCCCCAATATATTTCCATTACTATCTACAATTCCAATCCCTGTTTTCTCAGCAGTTCCTTCTATTCCTAAACAAATCAAGTTAACACCACAATTCAAGTATACATTCAAACATTTTTATTTGATTCATTTTTTTATTGCTCATGCTTTGATTTGTTAATTGCTTTATGGATTTTTAAATCTTGAACAGTGAAAAACTTCATTTATTGAAATTCAATTTTCCAATAAAAATAATGGAAAGTAGAAATTAAATTATTTACTATTTAGACTTTGAAGTTTTGAGATTGGAATATTTGTAACTTCACTAATCAAATTTAAATCCAACCCTTTCTTCAACATGTTAATAGCTATTTCCATTTTTTCCTCTTTTATGCCTTCTTGTTTACCTTCTTTTTTACCTTTAATTTCGCCTTTTTCTTCTCGGTAGCTTAGTTCTCCTTCGAGTTCCATTATTGCTATTTGTCTCATTTGATAGTCGTGGAATGCTTCTTCATCGGATAATAGTTCGTTGAATCTTGCATCTGCTGATTTTATATTTTCATCCATTTCAATCACCTTTTTTATAAGCTCATCAGAACTTTTAATGTCAAAGAATATCATCCATCTGTGTAATGGATTATTTAAATCTTTTTTAATTTTTCTAAATGCTATAAGGTTTATGTTGTATATTGTTAAATACTTTGAGTATAAGCAGTTATCTATGTTTCCTAATATATTAAATTTTTGTTTGTAAATGTCGTCCTCACAAAATTTGTAATTTAGTATGTTAATTAAGATATGTGGTTTTAATTCGTTTAATTTTCCTTCTTTGGCTGAATTTGAGAATTCTTTTGCTAAGTAGAGTAAACTTCTTCTCTTAAAGTAGTATTGATTTTTGTTTTGCACTTCTATTATGAAGTGTTTGCCGTCGGAAGATTCTGATCTTAGGTCTAAGATGCATGTCTTATTGCCTTTAATTTCACCAGCAATCAATTTATTTGCAATAATATCTATAGAATCTATTGAATAATTATCTTCTAAGATTACTGCATTTATAAATGATTTCAATTGATTTTCCATGCCTTTACTCGCCATATACTGAGAAAACAAGTAGTCATCCAAGGGATTAAAAGATCTCATAAACATAAAATATCTCCCAAAAAAATTATTTTCAAATAAAATATGATTTTTAGTAAAAGCCATATATAAAGAATGGTTGTAGAAAAATTAATTTCTATGATCAACTGAAAAATCTATATCCAATTGAAAAATCTATTGTAAATTGAAAGTAATGGTATAATATATGGTCATTATGGAAAAGTTCTCAAATTTTAAAATGATAATTTTTTTTATTAAATTATAGTCCTCATGAAAAAGTTCTTAAATTTTGAATAATAAATTTTTTTATTAAATTATTTAATTTTAAATATTAATTTATTAAAACCTATAATTTTAAATTTTAATTAATATAAATTTATTTTAATTAATATAAATTTATTTTAATTAATATAAATTTATTTTAATTAATATAAATGATTTTAAACAGCTATTTTTGTTTAAAAACACGACTTCTCCGAAGGGTGACTTTATATTATTTAATTAGATTCTTTAATTAGATAAATAGCTATTTAATTAAAAAAATAAAATCATTTAGCTAAAATTCTATTATTTGAAGAATAAACAATTTATTATAATCATTTTATTAGAAAAATAAGTATAAATAAAATATTAAAATAAAATATTAAAATATAATGAATACTAAATAGAATATTAAAATATAATAATAATTTAAAAATATATTCATTATTATAAAATTTGAGAAAAAATGAAACTTGAATATCATGATTATTTAAAATAAATATGAAATAATTTATTAGATTAGAAAAAAATTGATTATAATTAATTTTGTTGTTTTTTAGGTTGATTTATGTGTTTATCGGTAAAATTTTAAAATTGTGATAGGATGCTTTTAAGTTATTTTCAAGTGATATTATTAGGAATTTTAGGTAGCATATCTTTAATTATTGGTGCTTTTTTTGGATATAAGTTCAATATATCTAAAAAGATAATAGCTATTACTATAGCATTTACTGCAGGATTATTGACTTCAGCTGCATGTTTTGACCTTCTTATTGAAGCATATTATTATGGTGGTTTAAAAACAACGATTACAGGATTTTTTATTGGTGTTACAATTTTTACCTTAGCTGATTTAATTGTAAATCATTTCGCTATTAAAAAACATCAAGTCTTAAAAGTTTCTAAAAACTATAATATTGAAGATAAGAATATAAACAATAAGAATATTAACAACCTTAATTTGGATAACAATAAGAACAGTTTAGATAATAAAGATATTAATGATAAGAATTTAAATAATCATGATTTGATAATTAATAAATCAAGTAATCAAGCATTGATAAGTTTTAATAAGATAAAAAATAATTTACATAATGTTTATTATCATAAATACAATACCTCTTTTAATAAATATCAAATTGAAAGTGCTATTAGTATTATAGGTGCATTATTAGATGGAATTCCAGAATCAATAGCTATTGGTCTAATACTCATTATTGGAGGACCACTCAGTGTTTCATTATTAGCTGCTGTTTTTATAGCTAATTTATTTGAGGGTATTTCATCTTCAAAAAACATGAAACTTGGAGGTTGGAGTGGAAAATCAATTTTTAAGGCTTGGACTTTTGTCCTGATTTTATCGGCTTTTTCCACATTATTTTCTTATTTAATATTTTCCAATACAGACCACCACATATTATCTGGTGCTTTAGGTGTGTCTGCTGGTGCTTTAATATCAATAATAGCTGATGTTTTACTTCCAGATGCTTATAGTGAAACTCATGAATTCACAGGATTTTTAATGGCTTTAGGGTTTTTAGTATCATTTATTTTATCTCATCTAAGTAACTAAGATCTTTTCATTAATATTGAAATTAATAAACATAGATTATTTATTAAATTTCAAAATAAACTAATAGAATAATTAAAATTAAAGATTATACTACTATAAAATAATAGTTTTATTTAAACAAGATAATATACATTTAAAAATTAGTTGAAAACTAAATTATACTATTATAATTCAATTTTAAAGCTGTTTCAAGAAAGTTTTGATTGTCTTATTTATCAAAATATATATCTATGATAAAAATCATAAGATTAATTACAATTTAAGTTTAAAATTATAAATTAAATAATGTTTTAATTTGAGGTGTATGTATGAATTTAGAGCATGTTGATGGAGAAAATAAAGGAAAAGTAGTTTTATTTGCTTTAAGCACTTGTCAATGGTGTAGAAAAACCAGAATATTGTTAGAAGAATTAAAAGTTGAGTATGATTATGTTTATGTTGATTTAACTCAAGATGGTGAAAGAAAGGAAGTTGTTACTGAATTAGAGAAGTGGAATAAAGATATTTCTTTTCCTACGATAGTAATTAACGATGAAGATGTTATAATAGGATATGAAGTAGATAAAATAAAAGAAAAATTTGAATAAACAGTTTATATTCAATAGTATTATTGAATAATTAATTTATTCAATGATTATTTCTTCATGATTAAATTATTTATTAATTAGCTATTATTTCAATCTTGGTGTTATTTATGTCTGATTTTACATCTTATGATGAATTTAAAAAAAGTGCAGAAAAATCTGGATACTTTATAAATGAAGATAAAGAATTTGTCCAAGCTCTCTTGGATAGTATTAATGTTAATATAGACAGATATGGTTATGGAGTGTGTCCATGCAGATTAGCATCAGGAGATAAGAAAAAAGATCTTGATATAGTATGCCCATGTAACTATAGAGACTCTGATTTAAATGATTATGGAGCATGCTTTTGTGGACTTTATATAAGTGAAGAAGTTTTAAAAGGAGAAAAAACCTTAAGTTCTATTCCAGATCGAAGGATATCAACTTTAAAAGCTCAAAAGTCATCTAATGATAACAACAAATCATCCGATAATAAAAAAATAGGGAAGTTAAAAGTTCCTATTTACAGATGTCTTGTTTGTGGATATTTATGTGGCAGAGAACAACCTCCAGGTAAATGTCCGATTTGTAAAGCTGAATCAGAAAGGTTTGAGCAACTTTTATAAATACATTTATTTTTTTTATTTTTCCTTTAAGTATTTTGACTCTTATTATAATTTTAAGATGAAAAGTATGATAAAAATAGATTATAGTGTATGAAATAATGTTTTTAAGTACAGAAAAACTTCGTTTTTCTAATTGAACAAGTTCAATAATGAAGCTTTTAAAAATGAAACATAATTATTAAATTTTCAATTAAAAAAATTATAATTATTATTTTTAAACAGGTGAATAAATTCTCCTAAGTTGAAAATAAATTTTCAACAATAAAAAGATAAAAATTGTTATTTAAAAAATTAATTTAATATTAATTTAAATTTTTTAAACAGGTGAATAAATTCTCCTAAGTTGAAAATAAATTTTCAACAATACGATATTTAAAATAAATGATTAATTACAAACTTTTTTTATAACACTATATTAATTTTTTTTATTTATTGAGGAACTGAGGAACAATTGTTATTGTCCTTTATTTTTCTTTAAATATTAAATTATTTAATTTCGAATATTAGTTTATAAAAATCTATAATTTTAAATTTTAAATAATATAAATATATTTTAATTAATATAAATAATTTTAAAAATAATTTTAAATTAATATTTTTTAATAATATTTAATTTTAAAAAAATTATTTATTAAGAACTTTATCAAAGCCACTATAGATGACTTTAAAAGTATTTGAAATAGTTGAAACATGTACGGTATATTTATTAGTGTCGCTTTTATTAGATGACTTTAAAAGTCAAAATATTTTAATAAAAATTATTCTTAATAATTCCTCATGATTTGACATATTGATTATTATGCCTTATTTTAGATTAATTGAAAAAGATAAAGGTTCAACAAAGCTATTTGTTGGTGGATTACATGGAAAAGAAGGATTAACTACTATAAAATTTTTTAAATCCTTAATTCCCAACGATTTTTCAAATGGTAAAATTTTAATCTACAACTTTGATGAAAGTCCATATATTTCTACATTGAATAAAGAATATTATAATTCTAATATTGGAAAAGAGTTAATAGCTATTATAAAAAAGTATAAGCCAGACTTCTATATAGAACTTCATTGTTATAATATTAAAAATTATAAAAGTTTAGTAGATGATAAAAGAAGATATTTTCAAGGAGTTCCTCCATTAATTGAATTAAATAATAAAGTTTTAGTAAGTTCTGTTTCACCACTCATTAGAAAAAAATATTTTAAAAGAGAAGATGTATGTAAAATTATTGAAATTCCATGTCTAAACGATGATAATTCATTAAAATCAAAAGAATTTGATGAAAATTTAGCTGTTAAAACATATCTAAATTTTATTAAAATAATAGCCGTTTCTAAAAATAGGGAAGATTTTGAAAAAAGGGTAATATCTATTTATCCTAAACAAGTGGATTTAGCTATTAAATATGCTAAAGAGATTTTTGGAAAATATTTTCCCCCTTTTTAATAAAAATATAGAAATTTAGGAATTATATAATGGAAATTCTCTAAATGATACTATAAACAAAAATTTTAATATGATGAGCATGACCTATTTTTAAAATAAACTTATAATATAGTTATTATGAAAAAGTTCTTAAATTTTTGATGATAACTTTTTTTATTAAATTATTTAATTTTAAATATCACTTTATAAAAGTCTATAATTTCAAATTTTAATTAATATAAATTTATTTTGATTAATATAGGTAATTTTAAATTAATATTTTTTAATGATATTTATTTTTAAAAAAGGTTATTTATTAAGAGCTTTATCAAAGCTACTATAGTTATTTTATAGTTGATAATTATGAAGAAAAATGAAAAATTAACACCGAAGAATTTTTTAAAAGGAGTATCAAAGAAAAAAATTAGGGTAAATAAAGATTCTGATGGAAATTATCTTAAATGTTTGTCAATTGAAAATTTATATGATAAAAAAGAAAATAGTGAATATTATCATGATCTCAGACTTCTTCTAAATTCTACTTCTTCATGTGAAATATCTGATGCTCTTTATTCTTTAACAAATAATAATGGAGTTCTAAAAGATTTAAAAAGTATAAATGGTTTAACAGCTTATGGTGAAGTTATAACTGTTGAAACATCATCCAATGATTGGGGAACATCTGCTTTAGCTATTGATAAAGCAAAAGAAGGAGAAGTTATTCTTATAAATGCCTACTCTGAAAATAATTCAAATGGCTATGATTTAATAAAAAGTAAATCTATGGCTGTTTGGGGTGAATTAACATCCATAGCCGCTAAAAATAAAAAAATAGCTGGAACATTTGTTTTGGGTTACATCAGAGATCTGGATAATTTAATTGGATTGGATTATCCTGTTTTTGCTTTTGATGTATGTCCTAATGCAGGATCTGCTCTTGGGCATGGGACGATTAATTGTAGTATAAGTTCACATCATTCCCATATTAATCCAGGTGATTTTATTTTTGGAGATAAAAATGGGGTTGTTTTAATTCCTAAAGGATTGTTTGAAATTGCCATGAAAAAAGTGATAGCTATTAAAACAAATGAAAGAAATATTTACAACAATCTTGAAAAAGGAAAATCTCTTTCTGAAATTATAGGGTTAAAATAAGTAATTATAGGGTTAAAATAAGTAATTATAAGGTTAAAATAAGTAATTTGAAGTCATTATATTGTGTTTTATAAATTTAATTTATATAAATATGGTGTTTTACGTTATATCATACATTTAACCTTATATCATACATTTTAAGAATAATTTATTAATGTATCTTAAAATCGTCTATGGAATTTTATTGAATCAGCAGTCGTAAATCCAGTTTTTCCATAATTTTCTTCTTGCATTTGTTGAACAGTATAAGAAGCATCCATCACATTTTCCACTTTTTTAAAAATTCTTCTTTCTTTTACCTTTAAGATTTTTCCACAAACACATTTTCTCTTAACAACACCTTCTTTTGCATATAAAGCTCTACCACAATCACAACGGAAAATAAGATACATTTTAACCTCCAAAGATTTTACTTGCTAATGGAATAAATACTATTGATGGAAGTATAATTATAGTAGCAATACTAACACTAAGATCTGTCCCAATAACAACTAAAAGAATTCTAAATATTGAATTATGCCATAAATCTTTAAAACTTTCAATTTTTGTTAAATTAACAATATCACTTCTTTTAAATTTTCTATATTTGGCTTCTGTTAACCCTGTAAGAAATCCAGTTGCAAAAAAAGGATGTATTATGCATGGAACAGCCACAAAAAATCCAACCACAGCCGATTGAATTTTTGAACCAGATAAAATAGAACCTAAAAATGCAAAAACTCCACTGATTAAAAAAAACTCCCATAAGTTGTAGGATATATCAACTCCTCTCCAAAGAGCTAATATAAATATTGCAACAAATGATATTGGTATTAAATATAGAATAGTTTTAAGCCAAGGAAAACCTTTTTTCTCAATGTTTGTAAGTTCTTCTAATGATGGTATTTCCTCTACATTATCTAAGTAATGATTCATGCCTTTTTTATGTCCTGCACCAACAACTGCAACAACATGATCTTTTTCAATCCCAAGTATAGATTTTGCTAAATATGCATCTCTTTCTTTAACAAGAACCTCATAAACTGAAGGAGATGTTTTTTCAAAGTATTCCATTACTTCTTCTAACACATCTTGTTTTTTTAAATCTTCAATACTCTCTACTTCATTATCATCGTCACCATCATCAAAATATGAATAAATAAGAGTAAAAATGAATTTAAGCTTTTCATAAGTCCCCATTTTATTCATAGTTCTTTGTAATGTAATGTTAATGTCCCTGTCAATTAAAGCTATTTCTGCACCATTTTTTTCTCCAGCTTCAATTGCAGCTATCATTTCAGAACCAGGTTTAACATCTAATTCATCACCTATTTTACTTTGAATTACTGTTAGTATCATACTTGCAATAAAGATCCCAACTTTATCTTCTTTAATAATTTTAGTGATGGATATGTTTTCTTCTTCAACACCATCTCTTTCATTAATTAAACGTTTATATCTATTAGCATCAAGTTCAATAGCTACAACTTCTGGCTGTTGTTCATTAATAACATTTTTTACTTCTTCAACACTTTCTTTAGAAACATGTGCAGTTCCAATAATTGTTAAACATTCTTTTTTCATCTTTTAAACACTCACAAATAAAATTAAAAATTAATATCATCATTTATTTTACTTTAAATAATTTAACTATTATTATATTTAAAAATTTTTATTTATATATTGTCATTATGGAAAAGTTCTTAAATTTTAAAATAATAATTTTTTTTTAAAATAATAATTTTTTTATTAAATTATCTAATTTTAAATATCAATTTATAAAAATCTATAACTTTAAATTTTAAATAATATAAATAAATTTTGTTTAATATAACTAATTTTAAATTATAATCCTTATGGAAAAATTCTTAAATTTTAAATAATAAATTTTTTTATTAAATTATTTAACTTTAAATATTAGTTTATAAAAATCTATAATTTTAAATTTTAAATAATATAAATAAATTTTAATTAATATAAATAATTTTTAACTAATATAAATAAATTCTAATTAATATAAATAATTTTTAAATAATATAAATAAATTCTAATTAGTATTTATTAATTTTAAAATATGGATGAAAATCAAAAAAATTGAATTGTTGGATATTACTGAAAAAATATTTGTAGTTAATCATTTATTTTTAAATATAGAAAAAGACAACGAATAAATTAGAAAATGTTAAAAGGAGTTCAAAATTTTTAGATTCTGCTTATTTTTAGATTCTGTTTTTTTATTTAATTATTTCTTTTCTAAAATAGATTTAAGTTGATTGAAATCTGCTTCAACTTCAATTGGTTTACTTGAAGCTTTAATAGCTACATCAGGATCCTTAAGAACATGACCAGTAACAACCGCAACAACTCTTTCACCTTTATCAATAACACCCTCATTAACTAATTTTTTAAGACCAGCTATTGATGCTGCTGAAGCAGGTTCAACACCTATTCCTTCAACTCTTGCAAGTAATTTTTGAGCGTTTAATATCTCTTCATCTGTTACTGAATCAACATACCCATTTGAATCATATATTGCTCGAAGAGCCTTAGTATAACTAACTGGATTACCTATTCTAATAGCTGTTGCCACAGTTTCAGGATTTTCAACAGGATTAATATTATATGATTTATTTTTAAATGCTTCAACAATAGGAGCAGCTCCTTCTGCTTGAATACCTGTCATTATTGGTTTTTCATCAATGTAGTCAGCATTATAAAATTCTGTTATTCCTTTCCAAATAGCTGATATATTTCCAGCATTTCCAATAGGGAGTATAATTCTATCTGGAGACTCCCAACCTAATTCATCCACAATTTCAAAACCTATAGACTTTTGACCCTCTAATCTAAATGGATTGATTGAATTAAGAAGATAAATATATTTTTCATTAGCTAATTTTGTAGCTGATTCAAGAGCTTGGTCAAAATTTCCATTAACAGATAAAACTTCACTACCATAGAACATTGCTTGTGCTAACTTTCCAAGAGCTACTTTACCTGCTGGTAGAAGCACTATTGACCTTAAACCTCCACGAGCAGCATAAGCAGCAAGAGATGCAGAGGTATTGCCTGTTGATGCACATCCAACTGTATTAACACCAAGTTCAATAGCTTTAGTAACTCCAACACTCATTCCCCTATCCTTGAAACTTCCTGTTGGATTTGAACCTTCCACTTTAACATAAAGCTCAATACCTAATTCTTTCCCGATTTTATCGCATTTACAAAATGGTGTTCCTCCCTCATCTAATGAAACAACATGAGAGTAATCAACTGGTATAAATTCCCTATATTTCCAAAGACCTAATTTTCTTCCATTAAAAACATCTTTCGAGATATTGTTCTCAACTTCAACCTCTAAAACAGAACCACATTTCTCACAAGTGTATACTATATCATCATTATCATAAGTTTTCTCACATGATACACATTTTATCATAAAATCACTATACTATACAAAATGTTTAATTAACTACAAATATTTAATTAAGAAATTTTAAATATACATTATTTGTTTAAGATTTAATATATATATTTTATTATAATAAATTAATTATAGTAAACCTAATAAATTTTGAGAATAAATAAAATCTTTCAGATTTTCGGCAGTGTAAAATTAGCATGAATTTTTAAAGTTGAACCTTAAGTTCATTCCTCATCCTCTTTAGGGCATGCTACATAAAAATAGGAGGTATTGTATGTTGTATAGTGTTAAAAATCCCATAGAGGAATTAAAATCATATACCATTAAAAATTCACATCAATCAATTGTTACATGGAACCAATTAAATAATAAATTTAAAAATAATTATGTTTTAGACTTCATTCCTTCACAAAACAAATTTATTAAAAGATTTTTAACTATAAATTTTAAAGATTTCAATTATGGAAATTCCAAGCAAAATTGGATGAAAGAACTAAATAGTCAATGTTTAGTTTATTTAACAAAACAATTCAAACAATCACTTAAAATCCAATTATCTAAAAAAACTATCTTTTCTCGATTCAGACTGCTTGAGTATAATCCTTTTGGAGAGTTAATATGAATAATCCAACAACTAAGAAAGAATTCTCGTCCTCTTCAGAACAAGAAGTATTTCAATCATATGAAAAAGCAGGAAAAATTGTTTCAAAGGTTAGAAATGAAGCATCAAAATTAATAAATGATGGTTTAGCTATTATAGAGTTAGTTGAATTTGTTGAAAGTAAAATAATTAAAGAAGGTGGGGGAATAGCTTTTCCATGCAATGTTTCTGTAAATGAAATAACGGCTCATTACACATCTCCACCAAACGATAAAAATATTATAAATGGGGGGGATTTAGTTAAATTAGATTTAGGAGCTGAAGTTAATGGATATATAGCTGATTCTGCAATTACAATAATTGCAAAAGGAGACAGTGATTTAAGTGATGATGAAACAAATAAAAATGAAAGCTTGATAGAAGCATCTGATGCTGCTTTAGATGTGGCTATTAGTACAGTTAAAGCTGGGGTTGAAGTTAAAGATATTGGTGGTGAGGTTGAGAAAACAATCACTGGCTTAGGTTTTAGTCCTATTCGAAATCTTGCAGGACATAGTTTAGAACAATGGGATTTGCATTCTGGATTATCAATTCCTAATGTTAAAGATAATCGTGCTGGAAAATTAGAAGAAGGAGATGTTATAGCTATTGAACCTTTTGTAACCAATGGAGTAGGTTATGTTGTAGATGTACCTGCAGTAAATATCTTTAAATTTTTAAAAAATAGGTCTTTCAGACTTCAATACACAAAAAAAGTTTTGAATCATATTAGAAGAAATTATCCCAACTTACCATTTTCATTTAGATGGTTAACAGAGGAATTTAATTCAAATAGACTTAATAGTTCTATAAAAGAGTTATCTGATTCAATGGCTATTTATCCATACAATATATTAAGAGAAAAAAGTGGTGCATGGGTAGCACAAAAGGAACACACCCTTATTGTAGAAAAAGAAGGATGTCATATTACTACTGTTTGAGTAATATAACAATAAAAACTTTCCAAAATGGGTATAACTATGCAATTTCACATCCAAATTCAGATGTTTTCACTCTCACAACTTTAAAGTATTTTTTAACTTTTCCTGCTATCGATTTAAGTTCAATAGGATTAGGGATTTCTACATCTCTTAAGGATTTATCAATGACATTCTGATTTCTAAATTGTTGTAGGGTATATTCATCACATTCAATACTCTTAGCAATATCTTCAATATCTTCAGGAGAAAGTAATGATGGAACGTAGGTTGTTCTACATTCAACGTATGTATTTTTAGACTTGTTAGCTATTTCAATAGATTTTTTCACATCTTCACCAACATTTTCACCAATTAATTCTTTATATTTATTAAAAGGTGCTTTAACATCAATAGATACATAATCAACTAAATTTATAATTTCTTCTAATTTATTTGGATAAATTCCACTTGTATCGACTTTTGTTTCTAATAAAAGAGATTTCGAATAAATTAATATTTCTTTTAATTCAGTTAATTGATATAAAGGTTCTCCACCTGAGATAACAACAGCATCAATATATTCTAAATTCTTATCAATGATTTTGAATACTTCAGATAATGATGTATCCTCTTCTATTTTAATTATTTCCTCATTATGACAAAATGGACATCTTAATGGACATCCCCCCATAAAAATCACAAGAGATATTTTTCCATTAAATTCTATGGATGAAATAATTGTTGACCCAAACTTCATATTTAATCTTCAGTTTAACAATCTTCAGTTTAACATTAATTATTACAATATATTCATTTAAATAAATAATTTTTATTAGATTAAATAAATAATTTGCATAATTATTATATTATAATTCAATAAATATTAATAATTTTAAATAATAGTGATTTTTGATAAAGTTTTCAATAAATGATTTTTTTTGAAAATAAAATATTATTAAAAGATATTAATCTATAATATTTACATTAATCAAATTGTATTTACATTATTTGAAATTTATTTTTATTATTTGAAATTTATTTATTTTATTTGAAATTTATTTATTTTATTTAAAATTTATTTATTTTATTTAAAATTTATTTATTTTATTTGAAATTTATTTATTTTATTTGAAATTTAAAATTATGGATTTTTATAAAATGACATTTAAATTAAATATTATTAAAAGATATTAATCTATAATTGTTTATATTAATCAAATTGTATTTATATTATTTAAAATTTATTTTTATTAATTGAAATTTATTTTTATTATTTAAAATTTATTTTTATTATTTAAAATTTATTTTTATTATTTAAAATTTATTTATATTAATTGAAATTTAAAATTATGGATTTTTATAAAATGATATTTAAAATTATGGATTTTTATAAAATGATATTTAAAATTATGGATTTTTATAAAATGATATTTAAAATTATGGATTTTATAAACTTATATTTGAAATTAAATAATTTAATTGAAACTAAATAATTTAATAAAAAAATTTATAGTTCAAAATTTAAGAACCCTTTCATATACCATATAGTTCAGTTAAAAATGTATTGAATTATGATGCATGTAATTAATAAAAAATGAAGAGGAGATCTAATGAAAATTGGTTTTTCATCTTTAGCTCTTTTTATGAGACCATTGAAAGAAATATTTAAAATAGCTAATGAAGATGGATTTGAAATTGTTGAATTGCTATGTGAAGGTCCATATTGGTCAAGATATGTGCTTGAAAACCAAAAAGAGATAAATCTTGATGAAATTAGAGAAATAGCTATATCATATAACATTGAAATATTTTTACATGCCCCTACAATAGATTTAAATCCAGCGAGTATGAATAGGGGAATAAGAGAAGAAACTCAAAAACAAACCATTGAAACACTTAAATTAGCCGATATTCTATCTGCAAAAGCTATTACAACACATCCTGGTATTGTTCATAGAAAAGAAAAACGAATTAGAGATTTAGCTGTTGGTTATGCAATTGAAACACTACAACCTTGCCAAAAATATGCTGAAGAAATAGGTGTTATTCTATCAATCGAAAACATGCCTAAAAGGTTTTCATATTTAGCTCACTCTCCTAAAGAGCATGAAAAAATTGTAAAAGCTGTTGGATCAAGTGCTACTATTGATTGGGGACATGCAAATACTTATGAAAATCCAAATGAGTTTTTAAATATCCCAAACATTATTTATTATCATTTAAATGATAATTTAAATATTAAAGATCAACATTTACCTCTTGGAGAAGGAAATGCTGATTTTAGTAATTATTTTTTAAAAAAGGTTAAATATGGTATTATTGAATTAAATAACTATGAAAATGTTTTAAAGAGTAAAAATTTTTTAATTAAACAATTAGGGGTCTGAAAAATATAAAAAATTAACGAGATTTTCATGATTATTTAGTATAATTCACAGTTAAATATTATATATTTTTTAAAAGTACAAATTTTTTGAAAGATGATTCTTAAAATAAAGTTTTATGTTCCTTAAATTAAAAAAATAACAGTTTTTAAACAATTAAAATTTAAAGTAAAATTTTTAGTCGATGCAAATAGCTTTGATTTCAAATTCAGAAGATTCAAAAATTTTTATTTTAATTAAATAGAATTCAAATTTTAATTTAGATTGTATTAATTCTATTTAAAAATTTGAAACTATTTAAGTTAGAATTTTGAATTTAAACGAATTATCCATCGTATTTTTCAAAATTATCATGAAATAATTCTTAAGATAAGTTAAACATCAACTCAACTATCTTGGATTTTTCATGATAATCAGACACATTGTTAAATAATTAAAGAAAAATTTAATGATTGATGTTGTAATTTCTAAAAATTATTTAAACAAAAAGAGCTTAAAAATTAAAATATTTTCATGATCAAATACATAAATTTGAAAACTATTTATATTAGATTGTGCAATACAATATTAATAGGATTATGTTTTCAAGGTTTGCACAAAACTTCAAAAAAAATAATTATTTTCAATGTTTTTTTAAGATGATCCAAGAAAAAATCTTAGCTATTCCACTAAAACAAGGATTAAAATTTATTTATTGACATAAACATAATTTATCACCTCCTTATTTAGTTATTATTCCACTAAAACAAGGATTAAAACTTATTTATTGACAGAGAATCCGCAGCATACACGATCAGATTATCCGAATTCCACTAAAACAAGGATTAAAGCTTATTTAGTGATTTAAGTATATCATACCAATTGTCAGCACTGATATTCCACTAAAACAAGGATTAAAACTTATTTATTGGCATGTTGACATGAGAAATAATTCTTTTTGTATGTTTAATTCCACTAAAACAAGGATTAAAGCTTTTATTAACCATTCCAATCTCCATACTCATATAGTTTAATACATAAAGTATAAAAGCAATAAAATACAGTTATAAACTATGGCAAATAAAATTCAGAAAAGAGTTGAAATCCATGTTAAAAAGTCAAAATTAACTAAATGGACTAACAGCAGTAAAACGAATCCGAGTGTCGTTAAAAAATTATTATTCATCCGACATTTGTACAATGGTAAGACTGTTGAGGAAGCAAATGAAATCATGGAAATCAGTTTATCTACTGGTCATAGATGGTTAGATGAATGGAATGATGGTGGATACGAAGGATTGCACCCAAAATATAAAAATTGTGGTAAAAAAGCCAAATTAACAGATGAACAGTTTAATGAGCTGGATGAATGGATGAGTCATAATCATTATTTAAATACAAGAAAAGTTCATGCTTTCATTAAAGAGAATTTCAAGGTTGATTACTCTTTAAAACAAGTCACCTTAATTGTTCATAAATTAGGATACACATACAAGAAAGTATATGTTGAATCTTCTAAAATACCAAAGAATACTCAAAGAATATTAAAAAAAACTAAAAAAAATATAACTGGTATGAGTATTTAATTTTTTTAATGGGCGAAGTAACGACTCAAAATATATCTAATTCACCAACAACTATTTGTAAGAAATCAAAAAAGAATATCATGGTTCAAAATCCAGATAAATTATTATGGGATGTTATAAAATTCATTGAATTCCTAAAAAATTCATTGAATTCCTAAAAAATGAATTATCGGGGCATGAAAAAGTACTAACAATTATTTATAATGAATTATAATCCTAAAAAAACTAAAAAGGATATTATAAAAGATTTAAAAAAGTATGTTGAAAAAGTAAAAGATGAGTAAAAAGAAAAATAGAAGTGAATGCTAAGAAACTTGAAGAGATGAAAAAGATCATCTACACAAACTTGTTAAAATCAATTGAATCGCTTTTAAAGAATGATAAACAAATGATTAGTGCATTATATAATTATAAAAACTCATCAATGCACTATTAATCAAAGAAGCATCTGAATAATCTTAATATAAAATTAATCATTGATGTAAATAGTGATTTGATCATTAAAAACATCTGTTTAGATGCTGTCATACATGTATAAAATTATTTAATGAATTATAAATCATTAGTTTTGAATTCTCACTATTAAACTATAACTAAACATAAAAATTAAGATTTAGAAATTATTCCTCAGATTTTCAGATGTTTTTTTAGGGTTATCAGATCCCATTATTGCAGATATAACTGCAACTCCTTTTATTCCAGTGTTTTTTAATAAGGAAATATTATCTTCATTTATTCCTCCTATTGCTACAACAGGAATATTAACACTCTCCACTATATTTTTTAGTTGTTCAATAGATATTTCATTAGTGTCCTTTGATTTTGTGGGAAAAACTGCACCCACCCCAATATAATCTGCAGAGTTTTCCTCAGCAACTATCGCATCATCAACATTAGAAGCTGATATACCTAATATCTTATCAGAACCAATAATATCCCTTACAATATTTCCAGGAATATCTTCATCTCCAACATGAACACCATCAGCATTAATCGCAATAGCTATATCTAATCTATCGTTTATGATTAAAGGAATATTATATTCATCACATAAGTTCTTTAATTTAATAGCCATCTCATAAAATTCTTTAGAATTAGTTGTTTTCTCTCTAAGTTGAATAATGGATACTCCACCAAGTATAGATTGTTCAACTATATTAAAAAATTCTTGATCTGTTTTATTATCTCTATTTGTAACTAAATAAGTTTTTAAATCAAACTTTTTTCCCATTTTATTACCTATTTATTGTATGATTTATTTTTAAATCCAAAACATTACAATCAGTTTTATCTAAAATTAAAATATATTGGGTTATTTAATTTTAAATATCAGTTTATATGGTGGGTTATTTAATTTTAAATATCAGTTTATAAAAATCAATAATTTTAAGTAATATAAATATATTTTAATTAATATAACTAATTTTAAATTATAGTCATTATGCAAAAGTTCTTAAATTTTGAATAATAAATTTTGAATAATAAATTTTGAATAATAAATTTTGAATAATAAATTTTGAATAATAAATTTTTTTATTAAATTATTTAATTTTAAATATTGGTGTATAAAAACCTGTAATTTTAAATATTATTTTATAAAAATTTGTAATTTTAAATATTATTGTATAAGAATTTATAATTTTAATTATTATTTTATAAAAATTTATAATTTGAAATATTATTGTATAAGAATTTATAATTTTAATTATTATTTTATAAAAATTTGTAATTTTAAATATTATTTTATAAAAATTTGTAATTTTAAATATTAATGTATAAAAAGTTATAATTTTAAATATTCATGTATAAAAACCTATAATTTTAAATATTAATTTGTAAAAATTTATAATTTGAAATATTATTTTATAAAAACTTATAATTTTAAATTTTAAATAATATAAATAATTTTAAATTAATATTTTTTAATAATATTATATTCTTAAAAAAATTATTTATTAAAAACTTTATAGAATCCACTATAAAATAAATATATTAAATAATTATAAAAAATAAGATATTAAATTATAAAAAATATAAAAAATAAGATATTAAATTATAATTATAAAAAATTTAAATAATTACAAAAAATTTAAAAAAAATTTAAATAATTACAAAAAATTTAAATAATTACAAAAAATTTAAAAAAAATTTAAATAGTTATAAAAATAAGATATTATTACAAAAAATAAGATATTAGATTATAATTATAAAAAATAAGATATATAACAAAAATTTAATCATTGAAAGAGGAAATTTATGAATTGGTGGGCTGAAAAATGGCTTTCATTAGCAGATAAGAAAGAATTTAAACGAGCATATAATTTTGGACGAAACTATTATAAAAGTAACAAACTTGGATTAAAAAAAGCAATTCAGGACAATAATCTTCAATGCACAATGTATGATATGGGCATATCTGAAAAAATAAATCCGAAAATTACCTTTGAAAAGTTCACTTCAAAGGAAAAGAAAAATATTGAAAGTCTTATTGAAAGTTCCCCATTACATTTAATAGATTTACTACAAAATAAAATCTCAAAAGAATTTTGTAAAGATCTATTAGATAACAACATTCAATTAATTCCAGATTCCTTTGACCAGTTAAACACATCATGCTATTGTAAAGGAATCCCATGTGAACATTTGATGATTCTATTTTACATGTTTGGTGTTGAGGTTGATAAAAATCCTAAACTTCTTTTTAAAATTCGTGGCTTAGACTTAGAAGAAACACTTGAACCTTATACTGAAATTAATCTTCATGAAATTAGTAAATATAGTGATCTATTAAAAGAAGATTTATTAAAAGATAGAAATATTGAAAATACTATTGGATTGGTATCAATTAATAATTTTTCTAAAAGCGATGATAATGAATCTAAACTTAATAGCGAAGATTACGATGATAATGAATCTAAAAATGAACTTAATAGTGAAGATTACGATGATAATATTAATCTTGAGGATACGGACAATCTTGAGAATGAAGATGCTAATGACAATCTTGAGGAATATAAGCAAGTTAACATGGATATTTTAAATTATCATCTTCATAAACTTCCAAATATTAGAGAAACAATTGAAAAGTTTTTATCAAGAAATCCTAAGTTTTTTAGTATGGATTTTAGAAAAGTAGTATTTACAAATATGAATCATTGGTTTAAAAATAGAAATAGGTTTATGATGGGTGAATTATTAACTCTTAACTTTGGACCTTTTATGGTTAAAAATAGTGATGAAACCGATTTTGAATTTAAAAAAAGATTATTTAAAATGAAATGGGACAATCCATGGAATATGGATGATTTACAATTTAAATTAAATAAGAACTATGAATTAGAGTATATCTCAAATTTTATTAATTATGATGTTATTGGTGAGATTAGTAAATATAATATTACTAAAATCAATTATTCTGCTTTTCTATTTTATGAATTTCTTTTTGAAATGCCTAAATCATTAATAAATCAATACGATTACAATATACAATTTGCATATATGGTTTTTGAATTTGCATCCAAACTTATAGAAAAGAATGCTATTATTCCTGAATTATTAGAAACAGACGATGGATTTTATTTCTTAAGATGGATTCCAGCATTATTTAATGAGGATATTGAGAATTTATTCAATGAAATAGCTATTAACTGTCCTGATGATTTAGTATTAATTGACAATAAGGAAATTTCCAAGTATGAACAAACAAAGATTTTATTTGGAATTTTTATCTCTCTATTTATTCATGAAAATTCTGCTAAAAGCTTTAGTAATTTAAAAAATGAGGATGTTTTTAAGTTATTCTTTAACAATAAAATTATTAAGCATGATTTTTATGTTGATAGTGATAGATTAATTCGTGTTAATGAATGGCTTTCAAAACTATTATCTTTTGAAAATGAAAGAGAAGTTTATTTAACTTTAATTGAGAAAAATGATTTATTCCATCTTGATTTAAAATTAAAAAATAATAAAACAATTAAACATGGATTAAAGAAATATAAAGGGTATGATAAGGTTAAGCTATTGGCTGATTTATATTTACTTAATCAATATTTCCCTCAAATAAATGAATTAATCAATAAAGGTAAGAAATTAAGCTTTGGTTTGGGATTTTTTGATGAATTCTATTTTGAAATATTACCTAATTTAAAGATTTTAAATTTTAAGGTTCAACTACCAAAATCATTAGAAGAGGTTACTGTTCCTAAAATTAGTATGGATTTAAAACCTTCAAAAAAACTTGATAAGAAATCTGATTTAAAACAGGGTATTTTAAATTTAGAAAATCTTGTTGATTTTGATTGGAAAATAGCTATGGGTGATAGAAAAGTCAGTTTTAAAGAGTTTAAAAAATTAGTTAAAAATTCTCCATCATTTATTAAATTAGATAATAGATTATATAGGATCAATGAAAGAGAAACAGATATTGTCTCTAAAAAAATTAAGAAAATTCCTAAGAAATTGAAAAGTAATGAAATACTTCAAACCATTTTAAGTTCAACTTATGAAGATATGAATGTTAATATTGATACCTATTTTTCAAAGGTAAAAGAAGAAATATCTAATTATGAAGATGTCAATTTACCAAAAAATATAAATGGAACTTTAAGACCATATCAAAAAAGAGGTTTTTCATGGCTTGTTCAAAACATGTTCATGCACTTTGGAAGTATATTGGCTGATGATATGGGTCTTGGTAAAACCGTACAAGTACTAACCACGGTATTGCATTTTAAGAACAACAATTATCTAAATAAACAAAAAGTATTGGTTATAGCTCCAACAGCTGTTCTCTTAAATTGGGAAAATGAAATTAAAAAGTTCACCCCAGATTTAAAATCTATGATATATCATGGAGATGATCGTGAAATTGACTCTGATGTGGATCTTATAATAACTTCTTATGGTATGATTAGAAGTGATTTTAAAGTGTTTAATGGTAATCATTGGTTTTTAATTGTGGTTGATGAAGCACAGAATATTAAAAATCCATCTACAAAACAAAGTCAACTTATTAAAAAATTGAATTGTGAACACAGAATAGCTTTAACAGGCACTCCTGTTGAAAACAGATTAACAGATTATTGGAGTATATTTGATTTTACTAATAAAAGCTATTTAGAAGGTCATAAAAAATTCAAAACAGATTTTGTAAGTCCAATTGAAAAAGATAGGGATTTAGATATCTTAGAAAGGTTTAAGAAAATAACTTCTCCATTTATTCTAAGACGATTAAAAACCGATAAAACAATTATAAATGATTTACCTGATAAAGTAGAGAATGAAATGTACTGTTATTTAACTAAAGACCAAGCAACATTATATCAGAAAACAATTGACACGGTTTTAAATGAAATTGAAAATAGTGATGGTATTGAAAGGAAAGGGCTTGTTTTAAAGTTAATAATGTCATTAAAACAAATATGTAATCATCCAGCCCAATATACTAAATCTAATAAGTTTAGTGTTGAACAATCAGGAAAAATGGAAATGTTAATAGATATTTTAGAAAATATAGAATACAATAAAGAAAAAGTGGTTATTTTCACTCAGTTTGTTCAAATGGGAAAAATAATACAAGAGTTACTTGAGAAAACATTTGATATAAAAGTATTATTTTATCATGGAAGTCTTAGACGTAAAACTCGTGATAAAATGATTGATGATTTCCAGAATAATCCTAAGTTAAGGATCATGATTGTTTCTCTTAAAGCAGGTGGGACAGGATTAAATTTAACAGCAGCCACAAATGTAATTCATTATGATTTATGGTGGAATCCAGCTGTTGAAAATCAAGCCACTGACCGTGTTTATAGAATAGGTCAGAAGAAGAATGTAATGGTTTATAGATTTATAAGTAGTGGAACATTTGAAGAAGAGATCAACACAGTTTTAGTCAAAAAGAAAGAGTTAGCTGAAATTACTGTTGGAACTGGAGAGAATTTTGTCACTGAAATGAATGATAAAGAACTTAAAAACTTGTTTACTTTAAGAAGAAGTGATATTTAAATTTATAAATTATTTATTTATATTTATTTATTATTTTCTGTTATTTTCTTTCAATTTAGTTTATTTCAATTTATTTTCTTTTAATTTATTTTCTTTTAATTTATTTTCTTTTAATTTATTTTTTTTCAATTTATTTTCTTTTAATTTATTTTTTTTCAATTTATTTTTTTTCAATTTATTTTTGAAATCTTTAAATTCTTTAATTTAATTAATTAAACAGCAATAATTTATTATTATTAAAATTTCTTTTATTTAAATTTCTTTTATTTAAATTTCTTTTATTTAAATTTCTTTTATTTAAATTTCTATTATTAAAATTTCTATTATTAAAATTTCTATTATTAAAATTTCTATTATTAAAATTTCTATTATTAAAATTTCTATTATTAAAATTACTATTAATAATGTGAAATTAAGTTTAATGAAAAAAAATAAAGAAAAAATAAAAATAAAAATCCTTAAGTTGACATCATTGAATAAAAATCAACTCTGTCAAGTTAAGGATTTTTTGGTCTAATTTTTAGTTATTTTCTTATTTTCGTTTAAAAATTCTTTCTATTATTATATGGGTATTTTTTCTTTGTTGTATTATTTTTTCGCTCCCCTTTGGGTTCTCTTTAACTTTTATTAAGTATCTTGTCACTGTATTATACACTTCTTTCCATATTCTCTTTCTTTCTTCTTTTTTCTGCAAATATTATTTTAAACAAGTTAATTTTCAATTTACCTGCTAATAAGTTCATATTTATTTTATATTCATGTTCACAATTTTTATATTTTTTTAACTTCCTTATTTGGCGATTACAATCTTTTTCAATGCTTATTATCATGTTTATACATGAGTACTTGTGAGTAAAAGTCTTGTTCTATCATTAATTGTCTTTTGCCTGAGAAATTTTCTATATGTATCTTATTTTTTAAAACATCATATCCTTTAAAACATCATATCCTTTAAAACATCATATCCTTTAAAACATCATATCCTTTAAAACATCATATCCTTTAAAACATCATATCCTTTAAAACATCATATCCTTTCTCTATTTGCCATCAGCCCATATAATTCTTTTAATTCTGAAGGTGATGCTAATATCTTGTGAATTATATTAGTTATTAATGTCTCTATATTCATCTGTT
>JAITPS010000215.1 GCA_031289325.1 Candidatus Methanovirga meridionalis | reverse complement strand
TATCAATAATGCTTGATCGTTTGAATAAAGAACACGAAATAGAATTTATTAGCTTAGATAAACTTGAAAACTTAGAATTAGAACATGAATTAACAATTTTCTCAGATTTAGGTTCAGGTCAAGAAGTCGACAAATTTGCTAAAAGTTCTTCTAAAATTATTATACTTGATCATCACCCACCAATAAGAGATTTAAACTATAAAAATAAGGTTCAATATGATTTTAATGAAATAAATCCTTTACATCATGGTATTGATGGTTCTTATCATATTTCTGGTGGAGGACTTAGCTATTTATTAGCTAAAAAATTTGGGTATACTGATTTAAGTTGGATTGGTGTTTTAGCTGCTGTTGGAGATATGCAAAATTCAATGACAGGCAAATTAGAAGGATTAAATAAAATAATTCTTCAAGATGCTGTTAATAAAGGATATGTTAAGGTTACAGAGGATCTTTCTCTCTATGGAAGACAAACAAGACCACTATATCTTGCATTATCTTATTTTAGTGATGTTAAACTTCCAATCACTAACAACACAACAGAAGCAATTGCTTTAATGAAGGATTTAGGAATTGAAAGACAAACTGATGATGATAAACCCCGCACCTTAAGTGATTTAACAAAAATTGAGAAAGAAAAGCTATTTTCTGAACTTGTAGCAATGTTATCCAAAGCAGTTCCAAATAGATATCTTAAATATGTTTCAAGACTTGTAGTAGCCGACTCCTATGAATTTTTACATGAAGAAAATAAAACATTTTTAAGAGATGCATCAGAATTTTCAACAGGAATCAATGCATGTGGTCGTAATAACAGAGAAGATATTGCATTAAGAATACTTAAAGGAAATAGAATTGATGTATTAGATGAATTAGAAGCTATTTTAGTGGAACATAAAACTAATTTGGCTAAAGCCATCCAAGAAATTGAAGAAAAAGACCTTATTGTGGAAAAAGAGAATATTCAATACTTTGATGGCTTTGGAATTGAACCCAACATCGTTGGAACAATAACTGGTATGATTCTCAGTCAAGGAGATTGGAGAAAACCAATGATAGGATTTACTCACATAGATGAGAAAAATTTAAAGATTTCTCTTAGATGTTCAAGACTTTTAGCTTATGATGGCATGCACTTTGGAAATATAATTAGAAAAATAGCTAAGTCCGTTGGTGGAAATGGGGGAGGTCATTCAGTTGCTTGTGGTGCATATATATCCTCAGATAAAAAAGATGAATTCTTTAGTAATTTAAATCAAAGTCTTGATGGTTTAAAGCAAATCCATGAATTGGAAAGTCAATATCAAAGCAAAGAAAAAAGTGTTCGTGAAATAATCAAAAAATGTTTTCCTCCAAACAACCTTGACTATTGGATGTTTATAGGTAAAATAAAGAAATGTAGTCAAATTGTTTATAAACAAAAAGAATCAGCATTGAACATGAGTGAAGTAGGTACAGTAAACAGACCAAAAATTGATGGTGAAGATGAAAAGAGATTAAATACATTAAAATCATATATAAAAAAACTTGATTTAATAACTGAATTACCTATTAATTCTGATGACCAATCTTATTTTAGTAAAGTAAAAGATCTATTAAATGGAATGTAAAATCTTGTTGATTCCCATAAAAGAATATAAATGATTCCCAAAAACCTAAATCTAAACATTTCTATTCAGGAAATAATATCTTTCACTAAGCCAATACTCATTTGGAAATTAAAATGTCACTCTATTGTTTGTCTGTTTTTTATGTGAGGTTTATATTGAAAACATTAATCGACTCTTTTATCTTTATAACCTTACTCATCATCATATTCAGATGACTCTACTTTTATAATCATGTCCTTGATGCTTTTGTAATTAAAAAATCAAGTGCCATTCATTGTTAAGAATTTATTCTCAACTTAGTATTTATTCACTGTTTAAAAATAAGAATTAAAATTTTTTTAATTAACATTTAAATAATTAACATTTAATAATTCTGATTCATTTTTAAAAACTTTATTATTAAACTTGTTCAATTAGAAACGGAAATCTTAGATTTTCCTAAGTTATCTTTGATAACAAATCTGAAAGATTTTTTGTATTGAAATTTTTTATTTCAATTAGAAAAACGAAGTTTTTCTGTACTTACAAACATTATTTAATATACTATGATTTTAATAATATTAATATATATTGTTACTTAAAATTTATTGTTACTTAAAATTAAGAAATAGTTATAGTCGTTATGGAAAAGTTCTTAATTTTTGAAATGATAATTTTTTTATTAAATTATTTAATTTTAAATATTATTTCATGAAAATATATAATTTTAAATTTTAAACAATACAAATATATTTTAAATAATATAAATAATTATAAATTAATATTTTTTAATAATATCTATTTTTATTTTAATAATATCTATTTTTAAAAAAGTTATTTATTAAGAACTTTATCAAACTAACTATAATTTAATAAAATTTGATACAATATTATATTTTATATTATATTCCTTTTGGAAAAGTTCTTAAATTTTAAAATAATAAATTTTTTTATTAAATTATTTAATTTCAAATATTACTTTATATCCAAATATTACTTTATATCCAAATATTACTTTATAAATTTAAAAGATTAAAATATTAAATAAATAAATTATTGTAAATGATAAAAAAAAGAGGTAGAAGACAATGATGAGAGAAAGAGGTGCATTGACTAAACTTCATATATTGTATGAAATATCTAAAAGAGATAAGCATATTCGCCAAAGAAATATGGCTGAACATCTTAATGTGACGGTTCAAGCAGTTTCAGAAAATATAAGATCATTAATTAAAGAAGGTTATATCACATCTAAAAATGGTAGATCCCCATATTCACTTACATTGAAAGGGATTGATAAGATTAAAGAAGAAGCAACTGAACTTAAAAGGTATAGTGGCGAAATTTTAGAAAGTGTAGATTATTTCAGGTCTGTATGGCCAGCAATAGCTTCTGAAAATCTTAAAGAAGGAGATAATGTGGGAATTTACATGGATGATGGAATTCTTCATGCTATTAAAAAAAGAAAAAGTGCAAATGCAGTAACCTTAACAGATGGATTGAAAAATGAAGATATCGCATTAAAAAATCTTAATGGGACAGTCGATATAGAAGAAAGTTATGTTGTTGTAATAGATATTCCCACTATAAAAGACGGAGGATCAAAAGCAACCAATTTGGATTTAATAAAAAAAACCTATGATTCAGGACTCAAAAATTGGAACATTGATAAGAGTTTTAATAGGGTGGGTATATTAGGAACAGTAGGATATAGTGTATGCTTAAAATTAAAAATTCCAGTAGATATTGAATTTGCTGTTACTAAATCAGCTATTGAAGCATCAAAAAAAGGCTTAAATGTTTTATTACTTGTAGTAGGGAAAATGAGTAAAAAAATAATTAAAGAATTAGAGGATAATAAAGTTAACTACTATTTTTTAGATGCTCATTATAAGTAAACACTAAATTATCCCTTAAAGACTTAACGAATTGATAAAAACAGGATAATAAAAATATTAATCATTATAGGAGTGCAAACTTTTGTGAAGATTTATCAATACTTTAGGTTCTTGAAAACTTAATAAAAATAGCTTTAATCCACATACAATTTTTTTCTATCTTCTGACATTTCTAAAATGATTTGTTCTGCTTCATTAGGAGATACTGATCTTCTATTTCCTACTTTATCTTCAACAATTACTCCATTATTTTTAAATAGCTTATATCTTTTATTCCTTATATTTTTCTCTGGATGACATATAAACTGACATGTACTACAAGTATACTGCATTTTATATTCTGGTACTCCTGGATGATAAAATACAGTATCTTTTTTAGGTCGTTCAACATAAGCTGCCATAGATTTTTCTCTTAATGCTTCAAATTCAGCATCTTCATTCGGAAGATCAAACCTTCCTGGAGACCATGTAGAATATTTTTTAGATGAATGGAGTCCTGTTGCACCACCACAAATAACTATGCATCTCCAATGACTATTAGGTTTCTGATATTTGAAGTCATTTCCACCAATATTTACTTTAATCTTCTCATCTGAGATATAATTAGAAATACAACTAAGCTTACAAAGCATACATTCATCACAATAATTTTCTGATTCTGGTATTTGGTCTGTTGGAGTTAATTGGGCATTGGTTACAACAGAGCTTAAAACTATGGATGAACCATATTCTTTTGTTAATATGCTCCCAGAATATCCAAAAAATCCTACACCTGATCTCACAGCTAAGTATTTATGCGAAATTAAAGGTTTTCTATCTCTTATTCCATTAGGAGTGTCTTTTCTATAAATAAAATTCGGAGCTATTGGAATGGCTTTATAGTTCAGTTGATTTAAAAATCCAGCCACTTCTAAGGATATTCCTCCAGCAAATGTAGTTGTCCTAATTTTGTTCTCATTCAATGAAAAATCTTTTTTAGCTAAATAAGGTTCTATAAGCTCTTGATTAAAAGGTACTGCAAAAGTAATAAACGATTTTGCACCTTTTAATACATAATTTAAGTCTGTTGATTCAGGTCCTCCTTTTAATGTCTGTGTAGTTCCAATTCCAACATGTGATCCTCCTAATTCAATTATCATTTCTTTAAGACTTTTTGTGAGTTTTTCTTTATCCATATTTTACTCCCCTATTAAAAATTATTATATTCCTTATGGAAAAATTCTTAAATTTTAAAATGAAAATTTTTTATTAATTTACATAATTTTAAATATTACTCCATGAAAATCCATTATTTTAAATTTTAATTAATATAAATTATTTTTAATTAATATAAATTATTTTTAATTAATATAAATTATTTTTAATTAATGTAAATTATTTTTAATTAATATGAATTATTTTTAATTATATTCCTTATGGAAAAGTTCTTAAATTTTGAATAATAATTTTTTTAATAAATTATTTAATTTCAAATATTAATTTATAAAAATACATAATTTTAATATTTAAGTAGTATAAGTATATTTTAATTAATATAAATAAATTTTAAGTAATATAATTATATTTTAAGTAGTATAAATTATTTTTAAGTAATATAAATAATTTTTAAATAATATAAATAATTTTTAAATAATATAAATAATTTTTAAATAATATAAATAAATTTTAAGTAATATAAATAATTTTTAAGTAATATAAATAATTTTTAAGTAATATAAATAATTTTTAAGTAATATAAGTATATTTTAATTAATATAAATAATTTTTAAGTAATATAAGTATATTTTAATCAATATAAATAAATTTTAATTAATATAAGTATATTTTAATCAATATAAATAAATTTTAATTAATATAAATAAATTTTAAATAATATAAATAAATTTTAAATAATATAAATAAATTTTAAATAATATAAATAATTTTTAATTAATATAAATAATTTTTAAGTAGTATAAATAATTTTTAATTAATATAAGTATATTTTAATCAATATAAATAAATTTTAATCAATATAAATAAATTTTAATTAATATAAGTATATTTTAAGTAGTATAAGTATATTTTAAGTAGTATAAGTATATTTTAATTAATATAAATAATTTTTAAATAATATAAATAATTTTTAATTAATATAAGTACATTTTAATTAATATAAATAATTTTTAATTAATAAAAATAATTTTTAATTAATATAAATAATTTTTAATTAATATAAATAATTTTTAATTAATATAAATAATATTTAATTAA